>JANNXB010000375.1:0-15938 GCA_031409355.1 Betaproteobacteria bacterium
GCCGCCGACCACGGCGCCATGCAGCACGGCCACGACCGGAATTCGACCGAACTGGATACGCTCGAAGACGCGATGCCAGCCGCGCGAATGCAGCATGCCTTGCGCGGCCGAGCGGTCCGCCAGCTCGGCAAGGTCCAGGCCGGCGCAGAAATGCTTGCCGGCGCCATGCAGCACCAGAGCCTTGACGTCTTGCGGAACTGCGCCGATGCAGGCGTCCAGTTCCTCGACCATGGCGTCGCTAAGCGCATTGCGCTTCGCCGGGCGGTTGAGCTGGAGGATGCCGATGGCGCCGCGCCGCTGGAAGCGCAGCGTCGTGTATTTCATGTCAGCCTTGCCTCGCTAGAGTGCCGGGACGATCTTGACCTTCAGCTCGGCAACGCCGTCGATGCCGGCCTGCATGTCGTCGCCGGCCTTCACCGGGCCGACGCCCGCAGGCGTGCCGGAGAAGATGATGTCGCCGGGTTCCAGCGTGTAGTACTCGGAGAGGAACGCGATCTGCTCCGGCACCGACCAGATCATGTCGGAGAGGTCCGCTTTCTGGCGCTCCTTGCCGTTGACCTTGAGCCAGATCGCGCCCTTGGCCGGATGACCGATTTTCGCCGCCGGTACCAGCGCGCTGCAGGGCGCCGATTCGTCGAAATTTTTGCCGAAATCCCAGGGCCGGCCATGGTCCTTGCCGAGCTGCTGCAGGTCGCGGCGCGTCATGTCGAGGCCGATGCCGTAGCCGAAAATGTGCTCGTTCGCCTTCCTGGCGTCGATGCGGCGGCCGCCCTTGCCGATGGCCACCACCATCTCGGTCTCATAGTGGAAATTCGCCGTCTTGGGCGGATAGTGCACGTCGCCGCCGCCCGGAACCAGCGCGAACTCGGATTTGATGAAGAAAAACGGCGTCTCGCGGCCGTCGCCGCCCATTTCCTTCTGGTGCTCGACGTAGTTGCGGCCGACGCAGAAGATCCGCCGCACCGGGTAGAGGTCCTTCGAGTCCTTGATCGCTAGCGAGGGGATTTCCCACAGCGGAATCACGTGTGTCATTTCGAATGCTCTCCTGGAAGAAGCGGCATTTTATAGTCTGGCAGCGCACTAAGCGCGTCGCGGGTGGCGATTGTGCACTGTGTCATGCTTGTCCGGCGCGGTGGACTCCATTAGCATTGCCGTCCCGGCTTTCGCCGCGTTTGGAGGACAGAATGGCAATCAAAAACTGGAAACCGGCGAGCGCGTTGGCGGCGCTGGCGTTGTCCGCGGGTACCGTGCTTTCGGCCGGCGCGATCGCGCAGACCGTGAAGCTCGGGGTTGTGCTGCCGTACACCGGCGTCGGCGCCGAATTCGGCCAGCAGGTGGACCGCGGCATGCAGATGTTCATGAAGCTCAACCCCAAAGCGTTCGAGCCCTACAAGATCGAGATCGTCAAGCGCGATTCGAAGACGCCCAGCGGCGCCGAAGCCAAGGTCGCGGTGCAGGAACTCATCGCGCAGGAGAAAGTCGACCTGCTGACCGGCTTCATCTATTCCCCGGACGCGATCGCTTCCGCGGCATTGTTCACCGAAGCGAAGCGCCCGGCCGTGATCATGAACGCGGGCACGGCCTGGATCACCAATCTTTCGCCGATGATTTCACGCGTCTCGTTCTCGATGTGGCATGCGGGCTACGCACTCGGCCAGGCAGCGGTCAAGATCGTCAAGGCGAAGACCGCGGTGATCGGCTACACGGATTTCCCTCCCGGCAAGGACAGCCTGGATGCGTTCAAGCGCGGCTTTGAGTCGAGCGGCGGCAAGGTGATCGACGAGATCCCGATGGGCGGCCCGGGGCAGGTGCCGGATTTCACGCCTTTCTTCCAGCGCGCCAAGGACAAGAAGCCGGACGTGTTTTTCGTCTTCGTGCCGGCCGGCGACCACGCGCTCGGCGTGATGAAGACCTACGGCGCACTCGGCATGCGCGCGGCCGGCATCAAGTTGATCGGGCCGGGCGACATCACGCAGGACATCAAGCTGCAGGCGATGGGCGACAACGCGGTCGGGCTGATCACCATTCACCACTACAACGCGGATCTCGACAATCCGGCCAACAAGCGCCTGGTCGAAGCGTGGAAGAAGGAATACGGCCCGGCCTCGACGCCGGACTTCATGGGCGTGCAGGGTTATGACGGCATGGCCGCGATCGCGCACGCGGTGACCACGCTGAAGGGCAAGATGGATCCGGATGCCACCATCAATGCGCTGCGTGGCTGGAAATACGACAGCCCGCGAGGCCCGATCTCGATCGACCCGCGGACCCGCGACATCGTCATGAACGAATACCTGAGCGAGATCATCAAGAAGGACGGGCGCCTGTACCAGAAGAACATCGGCGTCATCACCGCGGTCAAGGACATGTGCAAGGAGCTGGCCGAGGGACGTTGCAAGCAATAGCCGTACCTCTGACGCTGCCGCAGAGCGCCGCCGCCCGGGGAAACAGCCGGGGCGGCGTTTTGTTTTTATGGACCTGAGCAGCCTCGCCGGCATCCTGCTGGGCGGCATGGCCATGGGGATGGTTTTGTTCATCGTCTCGGTGGGCCTGTCGGTGACCATGGGTCTGATGGGCTTCGTCAACCTCGCGCATGGCGGCTTCGCCATGCTGGGCGGCTACGCGATCGTGCTGTCGATGAAGCACTGGGGGCTGCCGTTCCCGGCCGCGCTCGCTTTCGGTTTTTTCGCGATCGCCGGGATCTCGGTCGTGTTCGAGCGCCTGCTCTATGCGCCTTTGTACCGCGCCACCGAACTCGACCAGGTGCTGCTCACCATCGGACTGGTGTACGCGATGATCGCCACCGTGACGCTAAGCGTCGGTCCGGAGACCCAGGCCGTGCAGTTGCCCGAATGGCTGCGCGGCCAGACTGACCTGGGCCTGCTGCAGTACCGCACGTATAGCCTTGTGATGATCCTGGCGGGCACGCTCCTGATGATCGCGCTCTGGTTCGGCTTCGAGCGCACCATGATCGGCGCACGCATCCGCGCCGCGGTCGATAACCGGCGCATGGCGCAGTCGATGGGCGTGGACGTCGGCCGCCTCTTCACGCTGACCTTCGCGCTGGGCAGCGGGCTGGCGGCGATCGGCGGCGGCCTGGGCGCCGAAATTCTCGGCCTCGATCCGCAGTACCCGTTCCGCTATCTCGCGTACTTCCTCATCGTGGTGGCGGTGGGCGGGCTGGGGCGCATCAGCGGCGTGTTTTTTGCGGCGATCCTGATCGGCGTGCTGGATTTCGTCCTGAAGATCTATTTTCCCAAGGGCGGCACGCTGTTCATCTACGCCCTCACGCTTATCCTGCTGCTCGCCCGGCCGCAGGGATTGTTCGGCAAGAAGGGCGTGTCATGAACGCAGTCACGGAACTCGCGCGCCGCCACCGCCTGAGGTGGTGGGAGGCGCTGCCGTGGATCGTAAGCCTTGCCTGTTTCTTCGCTTTTCCGAACTATCTGGCGTTCGGCACCCAGGTTCTGATCACGATCCTGTTCGCGTTGTCTCTGGACCTGGTACTGGGCTACGCGGGCATCGTCACCCTCGGCCACGCGGCATTCTTTGGCGCCGGCGCCTACACGGTCGGGATGATGGCGATGCACCTGGGCTGGCACGAGCCCATCTCCGGCCTGCTCGCGGCGGCGCTGGTCGCGGGATTGATTGGCCTCGCCAGCGGACTGGTGCTGCTGCGCACGCATGGGCTTGCGCTGCTGATGCTCACCTTGTGCACCATGGCACTGCTAGAGCAGGCGGCGAACATGGGTGCGGCATGGACGGGAGGTTTCGACGGCATGCCGGGCTTGTCGTTCAGCAAGATCCTCGGCCTGTTCGGCTTCGACGTGCTGTACTACCGGTCGCAGTACCTGTACTCGCTGGCGACGTTGTTCGTGTGCTTCGTGATCGTGCGGATGCTGGTTTACTCGTCTTTCGGCCAGAGCCTGACCGGCATCCGGGAGAACCTCCTGCGCATGCACGCGGTCGGCGCTCCGGTGCGCGCGCGCCAGGTTCTTGCCTACACGGTCTCCGCCGCGCTTGCCGGCGTCGCCGGGGCGCTCTTCACGCAGGCCAACGGCTACGTGAACCTCGCGGTGCTCAGCCTGGAGCGCTCCGCCGGCGTGATGATCGTGCTGATCCTGGGCGGCTACGGCCGCCTGTATGGCGCGTTCGTGGGGGCCGTCGCCTACATGCTGCTTGAGCACGTGCTCGCCAAGGCCTACCCGACGGCCTGGCAGCTGGGACTCGGCATCACCCTTATTGCGGTGGCGCTGTTCGCCCGCAATGGGGTAATCGGCATGTTTGATTCGCTCCGCCGGCGCCTCGGCGGACCCGCATGAGCGCGGCAATGCTCGAAACCCGCGGACTGTGCAAGAGCTTCGGCGCGCTCGAAGTCGCGCGCGACGTCAACTTCCGCCTTGAACGCGGTGCGCGCCATGCGCTGATCGGTCCCAACGGCGCGGGCAAGACCACGTTCATCAACCTGCTTACCGGGGTTCTGCCGCCTTCGCGCGGCAGCGTGCTGCTCGAGGGCGACGACGTCACATCGCTCCCCCAGGCGAAGCGCGTCAAGCGCGGCATCGCGCGCACGTTCCAGATCAACCAGCTGTTCCGCGGCCTCACGGTGCAGGAGAACGTCTGCATCGCCGTGTCGGAACGCCTGGGCGTCGCCGGATCCATGCTGCGCGCCGCGGGCCGGCGCGCGGACGTACTCGACGAAGCCGCGCGCCTGATCGACATGCTAAAGCTCGGGGAAGATGCCGGCCGGAGGATCGTCGAACTTCCCTACGGCAGGCAGCGGCTGGTCGAGATTGCGATCGCGCTCGGCCTGCAGCCCCGCGTGCTGCTGCTGGATGAGCCGGCGGCGGGCATTCCCAGCGCGGAGAGCCACATCCTGCTGGACGCGATCGCCACCCTGCCCAAGGACATCGGGGTGCTGATCATCGAGCACGACATGGAGCTGGTGTTCCGCTTCGCCGAACGCATCACGGTGCTCGTCAGCGGCGCGGTCTTCGCCGAGGGCTCGCCCGCCGAGATTGCGGCCAACCGGGAAGTGAGGTCCGTTTACCTTGGCACCGCGCTGGATGGCTGAAGCGCTTTCCCTGAAGGGCGTTACCTCAGGCTACGGCGAGACGCACGTGCTCGAAGGCATCGACCTCGCGCTCGCGCAGGGCGAAAGCCTGTCCATCATCGGCCGCAACGGCGTCGGCAAGTCCACGCTGCTGGAGACAGTCATGGGCCACACCACCCTGCATGTCGGCGAAATCCGGCTGGCCGGGCGGCGAATAGAAAAGGCGCCCACGCATGCGCGAGCGCTCGCCGGGCTGGCCTATGTGCCGCAGGAGCGCGAGATTTTCCCTTCGCTGTCAGTACGCGAAAACCTGGAATTGTGCGCGAGGCCCGGCGCCTGGACCTCGGAGCGCGTGTTCGAACTCTTTCCCAACCTGAAGTCGCGCCTCGCGAACGCCGGCACCCAGCTCTCGGGGGGAGAACAGCAGATGCTCGCGATCGGCCGCGCGCTGATGACCAATCCGGGCGTGCTGCTGATGGACGAGCCCACCGAAGGCCTCGCGCCGGTGATCGTGCAGGCGCTGGCGCAGGTGCTGCTGCGCCTGCGCGGCGAGGGCAACCTGTCGATTGTCCTGGTGGAGCAGAACAGCCGCGTGGCGCTGGAGTTCTCCGCGCGCACCGTCGTGATGGACAGGGGCCGGATCGTGTTCGACGGCGAATCCGAGCGCCTGCGCAAGGATCCGGAGTTCCTCGCCAGCCTGATCGCGGCGCAGTAAAGCCTAGCGCTTGGTCCCGAGTTCACGTTCGATAAGCTCGCGCAACTTGAAGCGCTGGATCTTGCCGGTCGCGGTGCGCGGCAGTTCTTCTACCGAGCGGATCCATTTCGGCCGCTTGTAGCGCGGCAGCTTCTCCTCGCATGCCCGGCCCGCCGCCGCGACCGCGACGGCAGCCTCTCCGCGCGCAGAAACGAACATCGCCAGCCTTTCGAAGCCCTCGGAGTCGGTCACCTGCACGCAGGCGACCTCGCTGATCGCCGGGTCGCCCGCGACCGCCGCCTCCAAGTCGCCCGGCTGAACCCACTGGCCGGCGATTTTCACGAGCTCATCCGAACGGCCCTGGTGCGAGAAAAAGCCGTCCGCATCCTTGACGAACAGGTCGCCCGTGCTGAACCAGCCATCGTGGAACTGCGATGCGGTCTGCTCCGGCCGGTTGGCGTAGCCGAGCGCGAGCGCGGGATGGCGTACCCAGAGCTCCGCCGCTTCGCCCGGCGCGGCGTCGCCGCCGGTAGCCGTTACCAGCCGAGTGTCGACGCCTGCCAGTGGTTTGCCGGTGCGCGTGCCGTTCGAGGTGTCCGGCGGCGTGACGATGCAGGCGCAGAAGGTCTCGGACATTCCGTACAAGGACAGGATTTCCCCGCCGGTCGCGGCGCGCCACTGCTCGATCAGCTGCGCCGGCAGCTTTTCCCCGGCGGCGACGAAGCGTCGCACGTCCCGAAACGGGGCGAGGCGCGCCGCGCCGAGCGCCAGCAGCCGGCGATAGAACGTCGGAACGCTGAAGAACGCCGCCGGCCGATGCCGCGCCACTTGCGCCAGCGCGGCTTCCGCGTCCGGCCAGTCCGGTTCGAGGATCGCGGTCGCGCCGTTCGCCAGGGGACCAAGAAAGCCGTGCTCAAGCGAGTAGGCGAAGAACAGTTTGGACGTGGCGAACGTCTTCTCGCCGGGCGCGAGGCCGATCACTTCGCGCTGTGCCTGCCCCGCCGGCAGCAGGCTGCGGTGCGGATGGATGATGCCCTTCGGCTTGCCGGTGGTGCCGGAGGAATAGAGCCAGAAGGCGGGATCGTTCTCCTCCATCTCGCAGGGTCCGCCATGCTCCGCGGCCCGCCCCAGCGCCTCGCGCCACGAGATCGCAGGACCGGAATGATCGCCCGCGATCGCCAGGCGGCATCCGCCGCCGCCCGCGGCAGCATGCTCGCCGGCCAGATCCGGACGCGCCCGCGCGAACACGTCCTCCACGATTGCAAACCGCGCGTCGCTGTCGTCGCGGATGTGGCGGTACTCCGCCTCGGAAAGCCTGGTGTTTAGCGCGATCGCCACCGCGCCCGCGTGCACGACGCCCAGCCATGCAGCGACGAACTCGGGCGTATCGCGCATCAGCAGCAACACGCGTTCGCCGCGAGCTACGCCGAGCGCGCGCAACGCGTTGGCGGCGCGCGCGACCCGGGATGCGAGCTCGGCGTAGCTGATCGATTCCGATCCGCAGATCAGCGCCGTACGCGTTGCGTGCCGCGTCAATGCCGTGGTGCCGAGAAAATGCTCAACAGCGTTCAGGCGGTTTCCTTGCCGGGGGTCGGGGATTCGCCTAGGATCGTAGCGTCGCCGCTGTTGCAAGGTCAAATTGTTTGGAACCCAAACAAAAACTTAAACCCGGAGCTCTGCCGGATTTGCTCGGCTATCGGTTGCGGCTCGCGCAGCAGGCGGTGTTCCGCGATTTCGCGGCCAGCGTGCAGGGATTGTCCCCCGGCCGCGTCGGGCTGCTCATCTACGTCGATGCCAATCCGGGCGTGACCCAGAGCCGCCTGGCCGAGGCGGCCGAACGCGACCGTTCCACCATGGTCGGCGTGCTCGACCAGCTGGAAGCGCGCGGCCTGATCGAGCGCCGCCGCGGCGTGGATCGCCGTACCAACGGCTTGTGGCTGACGCGCTCCGGCCGCATGCTGCTCGCGCGTGCCTTGCGTGGCATCGCCAGGCACGAACAGCGCATCGCCGCGCGCCTCACGGCGGCCGAGCGGCGCCGATTGCTCGACCTGCTCGGCAAAATATCAGGGTAAAAAAAGGGGCGCCCTGAGGCGCCCCGGAATTACCAGGAGGAACTCTTTACGGATTACATTCTGTAAGCGGCCTCGCCGTGCGAGGTGACGTCCAGGCCTTCGCGCTCTTCTTCTTCCGGCACGCGCAGGCCGATCGTCAGGTCCACCAGTTTGAAGGCGATGAACGCCACGACGCCCGACCAGAGCACCGTGAGTCCGACGGCCTTGGCCTGGATGATGACCTGGCCCAGGATGTCGTAGTCCTTCGCCGCAACCGCGGTGACCGTCACCCAATCCACCGGGAAGCTCGGGCCGCCGAGCTGCGGCGCATTGAACACGCCGGTGAGCAGCGCGCCGAGGATTCCCCCGACCGCATGCACGCCGAAGACGTCCAGCGAGTCGTCCGCGCCGAGCAGCTTCTTCAGTCCGCTCACGCCCCACAGGCATACCAGGCCCGCGACCGTGCCGATCACGAAGGCGCCCGCAATGCCGACGTTGCCGGCGGCCGGGGTGATCGCAACCAGGCCCGCGACCGCGCCCGAAGCGGCGCCCAGCATCGTCGGCTTGCCCTTGAAGATGGCTTCGCCGAGCGTCCAGGAGAGCACCGCGCAGGCGGTCGCGAGGAAGGTGTTGATGAAGGCGAGCGCGGCAATGCCGTTCGCCTCCAGCGCCGAGCCGGCGTTGAAGCCGAACCAGCCCACCCACAGAAGCGCCGCGCCGACCATCGTCAGCGGCAGGTTGTGCGCCGGCATCGCTTCCTTGCCGTAGCCAATCCGCTTGCCCACGCAGTAGGCGCCCACCAGGCCGGCGACACCGGCATTGATGTGCACCACCGTGCCGCCCGCGAAGTCGAGCGCGCCCCACTGCCAGATCAGGCCGGCCTTCTTGGTGAGCTCCTCGATCAGCTTCGGATCGGTATACGCATCCGGGCCCATCCAGTACCAGACCATGTGCGAGATCGGCAGGTAGCTGAAGGTGAACCAGAGCACGATGAAGACGAGCACCGCCGAGAATTTCGCGCGTTCGGCGAAGGCGCCGAGGATCAGACAGCAGGTAATCGCCGCGAAAGTCGCCTGGAACGCCACGAATACCAGTTCGGGAATGACAACGCCCTTGGAGAAGGTCGCGGCCATCGCGAACTCGCCCTTGGCGGCGTCGAAAGTGCCGTTCAGGAACAATCGGTCGAAGCCGCCGAAGTACGCGTTGCCCTCAGTGAAGGCGAGGCTGTAGCCGTAAATGCACCACAGCACCGTCACCATCGAGAACACCACGAACACCTGCATCAGCACCGAGAGCATGTTCTTCGCGCGCACCATGCCGCCGTAGAACAGCGCCAGGGCCGGTACGCTCATCATGAGTACAAGCGCGGTACAGGTCAGCATCCAGGCCACGTCACCTTTGTTGGGTGTCGGGGCAGGTTTGGCTTCTTCCTTCTTCGCTTCAGCCTTGGCCGGCTCGGCCTTCGCCTCGGCGGCGGCTTTTTCAGGCGCCTTGTCCTTGTCCTGGGCGCTGGCACCGCCCGCGACTGCGAACAGGGCCAGCATGGAAAGGACTGCAATCAGCTTCTTCATTGTCATCTCCCTAGATCGCAGCGGCGTCTGTTTCGCCGGTGCGGATGCGCACGACCTTCTCGAGGTCGAACACGAAAATCTTGCCATCGCCGATCTTGCCGGTATTGGCGGCCTTTTCGATCGCTTCGAGCACGCGCTCGAGCATGTCGGTCTTGATCGCCGCCTCGATCTTCACTTTCGGCAGAAAATCGACCACGTATTCGGCGCCGCGATAAAGCTCGGTGTGCCCCTTTTGCCGGCCGAAGCCCTTGACCTCGGTGACGGTGATGCCCTGCACGCCGATTCCCGACAGTGCTTCGCGCACTTCGTCGAGCTTGAACGGCTTGATGATTGCGGTTACCAGTTTCATGTTTTCCCCTTTGCGGCAGCCGCTGTCACCAGCGGCCGCCGTACGCAGGACAGGATCAGAACGACTTGCTGACCGAAAGAACCACGGTGGCCTTGCTCGCGTCCTTGAACTTGACGCCTGCAGGTGCCGCAGCACCGCCGTTAGGCACCTGGTTCGCGAAGCAGTAGAAATCGGTCGCGCCGCCGACCACGGAACAGCTGCCTTTCGCGCTCGTATCGATGTAGGCCGCGCCCAGTACCCAGCCGTTGATGTCCTTGGTCACGCCGAGTTTCCAGTCGGTGTAGTTGGCGTTGGTGCCTCGCGTCCCGTTGCTCCAGTCCTTCAGCCTGAACGAGCCGATGTGGCCCGTAATGCCCCAGCCGCTGCCCAAGTCGTAGGTTCCGGACAGATCCAGGTAACTGGAGCCCTTGGTGCCGGCCAGCGAGAAGTAGTCGCTGGTGGAGTGGTAGTACTTGAGCGAGATCCACTTCCACGAGCCGCCAATATAGACCTCGGTGTTGTTGACCTTGCCCGTATGCGTCTTGCCGTTGCGCGGGTTGGTGAAGGCCGCGCTGGTGCCGGTAGCGGCGTTGGCGTCGCTGCCCGGATACATGTAGTGGATCAGGCCGAGGTCGAGGCCCCAGTCGCCCCAGGTGTTTTTCCACCCGCCGTAGAGGTCCATTTCGATGTTGCCGGCGGGAAATCCCGCGCCCTCGTTGACGTTCGAATTCCAGTTGCCCGCATAGAAGCCGCTGGAGTGCGAATAGTCGAAGCCGCCCTGGATGGCCGGCTTGCCGGCGGTCTGGGCGATGCCGCGGAACCGGTATTCGCTGAACAGTCCGACGTTACCCGTGAAGGTATGGGGCGAAGCCGGCGCGACCGCGGCGGGGGCAGCCGCCTGCGCTGCCGCAAGGTTGGGGACCGCGAAGGCGACAGTGGCGAGCGTTGCTGCAAGTAATGTTTTACGCATGAAAATTTCTCCCAGGAAGAATGGTTGCCAAGGCTAATTAGCACGACGTGTGCCAGCCCATTTGGAAATAACAATCAATGGGTTATGAGCGTATGGCCGATCCAGGGTGGATTTGATGCACCAGGACAGGGCGCACGCACTGCAATGTGCCCGCCACAAGTGCGATACGCCTGCATGGGTTTTCGCTCGTGTACCCTGCCGGCCATGAATGAACGAAACCCGCTCGAAGACCTGCGCGCGCGCGTCGCCGAGGCATTGCGCAACTCGCCTGCGCAGGACCTGGAGAAGAACCTGCAGGCCCTGCTGTCTGCGTTTTTCGATCGCTTCGACCTCGCCGCACGCGAGGACCTCGAGGTCCAGAAAAAGCTCCTCGAGCGGGCGGCGGCCAAGCTCGCCGCGCTGGAAGCACGCATCGCTGAGCTGGAAGCGCGTAAACCTTAGCTCCCGTCGCTGCGTTCATTGCAGTGAGGGGACCAATGTCGCTAGCTACAGTAGCGAGCCGAGCGCTCGCGGGGATAGATGCGCCTGAAGTGGCCGTCGAAGTGCACCTCGGGCCGGGACTGCCGTCGTTCACCATTGTCGGGCTGCCCGATACCGAGGTGCGCGAGGCGAAGGACCGCGTGCGTGCCGCGCTCAACCACACCCAGTTCGAATTTCCCGCGCGCCGCATCACCGTCAATCTCGCCCCGGCGGACCTGCCGAAGGATTCCGGGCGCTTCGACCTGCCGATCGCCATCGGCATCCTCGCGGCGAGCGGGCAGATCGCGTCCGAAGCGCTCGCGGCGCATGAATTTGCAGGCGAGCTTTCGCTGACCGGCGACCTGCGGCCGGTGCGCGGCGCGCTGGCGATGGCGCTGCAGGCGCGCGCCAGCGGTCGCGCCTTCGTACTGCCCGAGGCGAACGCGCCCCAGGCGGCGCTTGCCGCAGGCGCACATGTGCTTCCCGCGCGAACGCTGCTCGAAGTCGTCGCGCACCTGTGCGGCGAAACGAAGCTGCCGCGTTTCGAAGCGCCCGAGCGCGCCCCAGTGCATCGCTACCCGGATTTTTCCGAAGTGAAAGGGCAGCCACAGGCCAAGCGAGCGCTCGAAGTCGCCGCCGCCGGCGCTCACAGTGTTCTGATGATCGGGCCGCCCGGCACCGGCAAATCCATGCTCGCGGCGCGCTTTCCGGGAATCCTGCCGCCGATGAGTGAAGCAGAAGCGCTCGAAGTGGCGGCGATCCACTCGGTGTCGGCGGCGGGATTCGATGCCGCGCGCTGGGGCGAGCGGCCGTATCGTTCGCCGCATCACAGCGCCTCGGGCTCGGCGATGGTCGGCGGCGGCGCGCTTCCGCGCCCGGGCGAAATCTCGCTCGCGCACCGCGGCGTGTTGTTCCTGGATGAACTGCCGGAGTTCGATCGCGACGTGCTCGAGTCCTTGCGCGAGCCGCTCGAATCCGGAAAGGTCTCCATCTCCCGCGCCGCGCGCCAGTCGCAATTTCCCGCGCGCTTCCAGCTCGTCGCCGCGATGAACCCCTGCCCCTGCGGCCATTGCGGCTCTCCTGCCGGCCGCTGCCGCTGCACGCCTGATCGCATTGCGCGTTACCGCGGCCGCATCTCTGGGCCTCTCGCCGACCGCGTCGACATCAAGCTCGAAGTCCCCGCGCCGCGCGACTCCGACCTGATGACGCCCGGCGCGACCGAATCGAGCGAAGTGATCCGGCAGCGGGTGCTAAGCGCGCACCAGCGCCAGCTCGATCGCCAGGGCATGCCCAATTCACTGCTCGGTACGCGTGAGATCGACCGGCTTTGCGCGACCGACAAGGAGGGCGACCAACTGCTGCGCCACGCCCTTGCACGCCTGCTGCTTTCCGCGCGCGCCTATCACCGCGTGCTGCGCGTTGCGCGCACCATCGCCGACTTGGCCGGCGACGCCGCGATCCGCGCCACGCACATCGCGGAAGCCATCCAGTACCGGCGGCTTGACGCATCATTCTGAAGCTGGCGGCAGTAGTACCTTATGAGGTACACTACAAACGCTCGCTTGCCGAAGTTCCGGGCGACGTTTTACCGTTCTGAATCGGGCAGAGAACCGGTCCGTGACTGGCTTCTGTCGTTGCCCAAGGAGGAGCGGCGCGAGATCGGCAAGGACATTGCGTACGTACAGTACAAGTGGCCGATTGGCAAGCCCAGGGTTGATCACTTGCGCGGCGGAGTCTGGGAAGTCCGCACCAGTCTTGAGAGTCGGATCGCGCGTGTGTTGTTTGCGGTATCTGGACACGAAATCGTGTTGCTGCATGGGTTCGTCAAGAAGACGCGTCGCGCGCAGAGTGACGACATTCGGTTGGCAGAGAAACGCTGGAAGGAGTGGCAGCATGGCAAAGCGGAACAAGCATCGCGGTAGCAGCTTCGACAAGTTCCTTCGAGAGCAGGGAATGTTCGAAGATGTACAGGCCGCTGCGGTCAAGAGGGCCGTGGCCGAAGCGATAGAAGACGGCATGCAGGAAGCGGGCCTTACAAAGTACGCGATGGCCAAGCGCATGCACACCAGCCGCTCGCAACTCGACCGCGTTCTAGATCCCGCCTACACGGCGGTGCAATTGGACTCAGTAGTGCGCGCCGCCGCTGCTATCGGCCACGAGATACGCATCTCGTTCAAGAAGGCGCTTCCCAATTAACACTTAGAGATGAAGAATCAGTGAACTAACAATTCGATTTCGGCAAATGGGCAATACAGGAATTCGACTCTGAGGTATCCCGGGTTCCGTGGGGTGGGTTTCCTTGAAGGCGATTTACTTGGAGGAATTGTCGGGATAAAGAATCAGGGTTTTGAATCCCTGGTACTTTCGCGGAGCAATAAACGTTGTCGCGTCAGATCGTTTTTCGGGGTCAATTAGAAACACGTACAGGTGCGCCCCCCGAACCATGAAATAAACGGTCTGGTTCTTGATATCACTCGGCATTCTTTTCGTCAGATCGACCGTCCGCTCGAAAATCTCTCCTGTGCTTTTCGATCGCCACTTCACGTAGATGAAAGTACCTACTGGCATTTCGCCACGGACGTGAGTGAACTGCAGAGATTTCCCTTCGATTCTTCTGTGTTCTGGATTGCTTGCCGTGGGCGTCTTTGACTCTCCGTATCGATAATCGAGGACGACCGCGTCCTGGTCATCCACTCTCATGTCGAACGCGAATGCATGATCAACAAGCTGAGCCGCAGTGGCGCAACCAGAAACCATAAGCAACGCCAAGGCGTACGCAAAACATTTCACCAACTGCCTAGCTTTCTTGGCCACCTTAGTTTCGATCACTATTGCCTCCCATGAAATACTCACGATTGCATGGGAAGGAAAATGGGGTCAGCGTCGATTTCGGCTCCATGGAATGCACAACAATGCCAGAAATCGACGCTGACCCCATCTTCTCCTTTTCTGCTGGGACTGGCAGACACGTCAATACAGATGTATTGACAGTTAGCGCAGAGTCGCGCATGCTGCCGGCATGAAGTCTGCCCAGCTGCAAATTCGGGTGACGCCGGCCGAAAAGGCCGGGATCGAGCGCGCCGCGCGGCAGGCCGGCCTGGGAATGTCGGCCTACGTGCTGGGCAAGCTGCTGCCGGGCCAGTCCGTGCAGTGGCGCGCTCATTTGCAGGACATCGCGCAGGCGGAAGACAAGCGGATTCCGCTCGCGGCATTCAGCCATTGGCTCGCAAATCTGGCCTCGGGAGAACTCGCGGGCGCGATCGAGGCGCCCCCGCCAACCGGCTTGCCGGAGCAGCTGGCCAATACCGTCGCCGCGATGGTCGAGCATGTTTGTGCGGCGGCGAGCGAGATTCCGCCTGCGTGGACGCGGGAGATTCCGCCCCTCGCGCAGCCGGTTTTCGGCAGCGCGCTGACGAGCCTGCGCCTGCATCTGCTGACGAATTCTCCGGCGGCCTTCCGGCGGCGCAATCTTTTCGTGGATACCGTGGTCGGCGGGCAGGTCTGAGGTGGCGGGGTTCTCGGCAAAGGAGTTGCGTCGCCTGTTCGGCAGATTGAATGACGAACTCGCCACAGGCGAGATCAAGGGCGAGCTCTACCTCGTGGGTGGCGCGGTGATGTGCCTTGCGCATGCGGCGCGGCAGTCCACCGAGGACGTGGATGGGCACTTTCGCCCGGCACGCGAGGTGCGCGAGGCGGCAGCGCGCATCGCGGCGCGCTCGGGTATTCCGGCCGACTGGCTGAATGACGCGGTCAAAGGCTATCTTAGCGAGCGCGGCGACTACCGGCCCTGGCTGGAATTGAGCCATCTGCGCGTGATGGTGGCGCAACCCGCGTACCTTCTGGCGATGAAATGCCTCGCATTCAGGATCGGCGCCGAGTTCCACGACGAGGACGACGTACGCTTCCTGCTGCGTTTGCTCGACATAAGGAGTTACGCGAAGGCAATGGAGACGGTCACGCGCTATTACCCGCAGGAGCGCTTTCCCCAGAAGACCCTCTACGCGCTGGCCGAACTCCTGCCCGGCACCTGACGATATGGCTACCTACGCAATCGGGGATGTCCAGGGCTGCTTCGACGAACTGCAGGCGCTGCTCGCGCGCGTCGGCTTCAATCGCGACCACGACCGGCTGTGGTTCGTGGGCGATCTGGTCAATCGCGGTCCGAAGTCGCTGGAAGTGCTGCGCTTTGTCAGGGAGCTCGGCGAGCGGGCGGTAACGGTCCTCGGCAATCACGATCTGCACCTCGTCACGCAGCACGAAGGATTTGAACGAAAGCGTAAGGACGACACGTTTACCGACGTGCTGGGCGCGTCAGATGCGAAGGAGCTCGTCGATTGGGTTCGCTCGCGCCCGATGATGCACGTCGAGGGAAACTGGGCGATGGTGCACGCCGGGTTGTTGCCATTGTGGTCGATTGAAAAAGCGGCAGTACTGGCGAAGGAAGTCGAGAAGGCATTGCGCGCGCCGGATTACCGAGTATTCCTGAAGAACATGTACGGCAGCAAACCGGAGCGCTGGGACGATTCGCTTTCCGGCTGGGACCGGTTGCGCGTGATCGTGAACGCGCTGACGCGTATGCGCTACTGCAAGACCGACGGGACGATGGAGTTTCATACGACGGGTGTTGAACCGCCTGCCGGCTTCAACGCCTGGTTCGACGCGAGGCAGGCCCCCGAGTCGGTCGTGTTCGGCCACTGGTCGCAACTCGGCCTGAAGCTTACCGAGCGCGTTGCCGGGCTCGATTCGGGCTGCGTCTGGGGCGGTTCGCTTACCGCGCTGCGGCTTGAAGACCGCTGGCTGGTGCAGGTACCC
>JANNXB010000376.1:0-15844 GCA_031409355.1 Betaproteobacteria bacterium
CCTGCGGCAGGTCGAGCAGGTAGCCCGCGTCGTCGCCCGCCACGCGCAACATCGGAAAGCGTGCGTCGGTGCGGTTGCGCAGCACAAGCGCGGCGATCCTCAGGGCGAAGACCATGACCCAGTCTCCATCCTCCAGGCCGACATCGTGCATCTTGCCCAGCTTGCCGCGGTGCGCGAGCACGATGCGCGCGAGGCGCTGCTGTTCCATGCGCGAAAAGCCCGGCATGTCTGCGTTGGAGAGAATGTAGGCTGAATGCTTGTGGTACTGGGCGTGCGCCACGGACAGGCCGATCTCCGCCAGGCGCGCCGCCCAGTCGAGCAGCAGCCGTTCGGCATCGAGCTCTTTTTCTTCCCCGGCACTGCCATCGAGGATCCTGAGCGCCAGGGCCCGCACCCGCTCAGCCTGCTCGGTGTCGACGTGATAGCGGCGCATGAACTGCGCGACGGTTGCCTCGCGCATGTCGCGGTGTTGCACGCGTCCGAGCAGGTCGTAGAGCACCCCGTGCCGCAGCGCGCCGTCGGACACCGCCATGCGCTCGATGCCCAGCTCGGCAAATGCGGCGAGCATGATGGAAAGGCCGCCCGGAATCACCGCCGCCCGGTCCTTGCGCAGGCCGGCGATCCGGTCCGGATCAGCGCGCTCGTGCTTCAGCAGCAAACCTTTCAGCCGGTCCAGGCCTTCGAGCGTGATGCCTTCCTCGGTGAAGCCGTTCTCGCGCAGCATGGACTCCAGCGCGCGCGCCGTGCCTGATGAGCCGACCGCTTCCTGCCAGCCGGCGCTCCGGTACGCGCCCGCCATGCCCGCCAGTTCCTGGCGCGCCGCGAGTTCCGCTTTCTTGAAGCGGGACTTCTCGATCCGCCCGTCCGGGAAATAGGCGAGGCTGTAGCTGACGCAGCCCATGTAGAGGCTTTCGGTGAGCAGCGGGTCGAGGCCCTTGCCGATGATGAACTCGGTCGAGCCGCCGCCGATGTCGACCACCAGCCGGTTCTCCGCCAGGGGTGGCATGGAATGGGCGACACCCAGGTAGATGAGGCGCGCTTCCTCCCGCCCGGCGATGACCTCGATCGGAAAGCCGAGCGCGGCACGCGCCTCGCGCAGGAACTGCGGCGCGTTCTTCGCCACGCGCAGCGTGTTGGTGCCCACCGCGCGCACCGCGCTGCGCGGCAGGCCGCGCAGGCGCTCGCCGATGCGCTGCAGGGCTTCCAGTGCGCGCGCCTGGGTGGCGCGGTCGATGCGCTTCTCGGCAGTCAGTCCGGCGCCCAGGCGTACCACTTCGCGCACCGAATCGAGCGGGTAGATCTGCCCTCCGGTGACGCGGCAGACCTGCAGATGGAAGCTGTTCGAACCAAGATCTACCGCGGCAAGCAGGTCAGGACGGGCCATGTCAGGAAGGAGCTTACACCCTGTGGATAACCCGGCAAATCACGGGTTTGCCTGCATTCATAAAACTGCAACATTTGTCCTGTAGGCTGGTCAACTACGAGGGCGCAGTCCCTTCGCCGTTCCCCCGCAGCTCAAAAACCATGGTCAAAAAGAATCGTCAGCCGTCGCATTTCCTGAACCGGGAGCTGGGCCTGCTCGAGTTCAATCGGCGGGTCCTCGCGCAGGCGGCGGACGACTCCGTGCCGCTGCTGCAGCGACTGCTTTTCCTCACCATTGTTTCATCCAACCTGGATGAGTTCTTCGAGATCCGGGTCGCAGGGTTGAAGGAGCAGATCAAGGCGGGCATCAAGGAGTCGGGTCCCGACGGCCGCAGCCCGGCGGAAGTCTACGAGCTCGTGTCGGCGCAGGCGCATGCGCTGGTCGGCGAGCAATACCGGCTCCTGAACAGCGTGCTGCTGCCTGCCCTGGGAAAGCAGGGCGTGGTATTTCCGAAGCGCGAGGACTGGACCGAGCCGCAGCGAGCATGGATCCGCGACTATTTCATGCGCGAGCTGCTGCCCGTGCTGACCCCGATGGGGCTCGACCCGGCGCACCCATTCCCCCGCGTCCTGAACAAGTCGCTGAATCTCGCCATCGAGCTGGAGGGCCGCGATTCCTTCGGCCGCAAGTCGCGCGCCGCGATCGTGCAGGCGCCACGCGCGCTGCCGCGCGTCATCCGTCTTCCCGCCGACGTCGCGGGAGCCGACTACGCATTTGTGTTCCTGTCCTCGATCCTGCACGCGCACGTGGATGAACTGTTCTCCGGCATGGAGGTGAAGGGCTGCCACCAGTTCCGTGTCACGCGCAACTCGGACCTCTTCGTGGACGAGGAGGAAATCAAGAACATGCGCATCGCCATCCAGGGCGAACTGCTGCAGCGCCACTTCGGCGACGCGGTGCGCCTGGAGGTCGCCGACAACTGCTCGCAGCAGACCGTGGACTTCCTCTTGCAGCAGTTCGGACTCTCGGAGTCCGATCTCTACCGCAACGACGGCCCGGTGAACCTGTACCGGCTGCGCGAGGTGACCGACCGCGTCGACAAGCCCGAACTCAAGTACCCGGAGTTCCAGCCCGCGCCGCCCCCGGCGCTGGCGGGCCAGAAAGACATCTATGCGGTGCTTAGGAAGCAGGACGTGCTGCTGCATCATCCCTACGAGTCGTTCACGCCGGTGATCGATTTCATCCGCACCTCGGTGACCGATCCGCGCGTGATCGCGATCAAGCAGACCGTGTACCGTACCGGAACCGACTCCGAGCTAATGGAGATCCTGATCGAAGCCGCGAAACGCGGCAAGGAAGTCACGGTGGTGGTGGAACTGATGGCGCGCTTCGACGAGGAGGTGAACATCACCTGGGCATCGCGCCTGGAGGAGGTCGGGGCGCACGTCGTCTACGGCGTGGTCGGCCACAAGACCCACGCCAAGATGGCGCTGGTGGTGCGGCGTGAAGACGGCCCCCAGGGCAGCGCGCTGAAGCGCTACGCGCACCTCGCCACCGGCAACTACCATCCCCGCACGGCGCGCCAATACACCGACTTCGGGCTGCTTACCGCTCGCGACGAGATCTGCTCCGAGGTCAACGAAGTGTTCAAGCAGCTCACCGGCCTTGGCAAGTCGACCCGCATGAAGCACCTGTGGCTGTCGCCCTTCACGCTGCACAAGCGCGTGGTCGCGGCGGTGCGCAATGAAGTGCGCCTCGCCAAGGAAGGCAAGCCGGCGCGCATCATCGCCAAGATGAACGCGCTGCTCGAGCCCGAGCTTATCGAGGAACTGTACGCCGCCTCCCAGGCCGGCGTGCAGATCGACCTCATCGTGCGTGGCGTCTGCGCCCTGCGTCCTGGCGTCACGGGGCTCTCGGAGAATATCCGCGTGCGTTCGGTGGTCGGGCGCTTTCTCGAGCACACGCGCATCTGCTATTTCCAGAACGAAGGCGCGGAGGACGTCTACCTGTCGAGCGCCGACTGGATGGACCGCAATTTCTTTCGCCGCATCGAGCTTGGATTTCCGGTGCTCGATCCGGTGCTCAAGGCGCGCGTCATCCATGAAGGCCTGCAGGCCTACCTGGACGATGCGAACCAGGCATGGATCATGGGATCCGATGGCGCCTACGAACCACCCGCGCCGCGGCGCGGCAAGGCGCGCGTGGTCCAGGAAGAGCTGCTGCGCACGCTGGTGCCTGCCGTTTAGTTGCCCGGCAGCTTCAGCCCACCCGCAGGACCTCGCCGAAGAAATGCCGCGCGTGTCTCGGGTTGAGGCGCGCGAGGGGCAGGAACAGGAAGAAATCCGCGGTATTGAAGTCCGGATCCCAGGCCGGTTCGCCGCAGATCCAGGCGCCGGCGCGCAGGTAACCGCGTATCAGCGGCGGCGCTTCGGCGGCACGGCCGGTGTCGAGTTCGTCAAGCGGCAGGCATCGCCGCGGCACCACGCGGTACTCCGGCGGCGCGAGATGGCGGGCGCGCAGTTTTTCGAACACAGAGGCCGCGGCATGCCCTCCGTCAGCCATGCTCATCGAGGCGCAGCCGGCAAGATAGGCGTGGCCGCTCGCCAGCATGTAGCGCGCGAGGCCGGCCCAGAGCAGCGCGATCACGGCGCCGCTGCGGTGATCGGGGTGGATGCAGGAACGCCCGACTTCGACGATCTGGCCGCGCAACGGCTGCAAGCGCTCCAGGTCGAACTCGACCTCGGAGTAGTAGCGGCCGACGCGGCGCGCTGCATCCGGCGAAAGTATCCGGTAGGTGCCGACGATTTCGCCATCGGCGTCGTCTCGGACCACGAGATGCTCGCAGTACGGGTCGAAGATATCGTGATCGACGCCCGGCATGCGCGAGGGCAGGCTCGCGCCCATTTCCCCGGCAAAAATCCGCCAGCGCAGCTGCTGCGCGGCGCGCACCTCGTGCGCGCCGCGCGCGAATCTGACTGAATAGCGCCGCCGGAAGGAGGGCGGGGTTGCGGGATGCTCCAGAAGCTGGCCAACGGCGCGGTCCATGCGTTGCTCCCTTCGATCTCGGTGAGATGCGGGCGCACTCTAGGCACCCGGGATTACGCGCGCATTACCTGGAGGTGAAATTTGCGTGACACGGAGGGCGTGCTACATTGCGCGCCGCATGGAGAGCCCGCACAAAGGCAAGACCGGGCTGCGTCGCCTGATCAATGCCGTCGGTTATTCGTTCTCGGGCCTCGCCGCAGCGGCGCGGCACGAAGACGCGTTTCGCCAGGAGCTGATCCTCGCGGCGGTCCTTGTTCCGTTCGGGCTGTGGCTGGGCGCAAGCGGCGCAGAGCGCGCCATGCTGGTGGGCAGCGTCCTGCTGGTGCTGATCGTCGAACTGCTCAATTCAGCCGTTGAAGCGACCGTGGACCGTGTGTCGCTGGATGACCACAGCCTGGCCAAGCGGGCCAAGGACATCGGTAGCGCCGCAGTCATGCTCGCGCTCGTGAACGTCACCGTGGTCTGGCTCCTGATCCTGATTTAACCGGAACGTAACCGCGTTGTCATGGAAGTATCACGAGCGCAGGGCATCGTGCCTGCGGCATGGAACGTCGATTGCGCATCGCCATGGTCAGCGAGACCTACCCGCCCGAGGTCAACGGTGTCGCGCGTTCCATCGCGATCGTCGCCGCTGGGCTGCGCGACCGCGGCCATGAGATCCAGGTGGTGCGCCCGCGGCAGGGTCTGGCCGACCGGGCGCTGGACGAGCGCGGCTTTGGCGAGATGCTTCGCCCGGGCGTCCAGATTCCGCGCTACTCGCAGTTGCGCATGGGGCTGCCGTCGAAGCGCGCACTTATGCAGGCTTGGCGCACGGCCAGGCCGGACATCGTCCACATCGCCACCGAGGGCCCGCTAGGCTGGTCCGCGCTGGTTGCAGCCCGCGCACTGGGCGTACCGGTTGCATCCGACTTCCGTACCAACTTTCACGCTTACAGCAGCCACTACGGATTCGCGTGGTTTGCGCGCGCAGTGACCGGCTACCTGCGCATTTTCCACAACCGCGCTGATTTCACCATGGTGCCGACCGATGAGATGGCACGGGGCCTCGCGCAACTCGGGTTCGAGAGGCTTCGCGTGGTGGGCCGCGGCGTGAACTCGCAAACATTCTCACCGGCGAAGCGCGATCCTGCCTTGCGCGGGCAATGGTGCGCTGCCGACGATACGCCGGTGGCGCTGTGCGTGAGTCGCTTTGCGCCGGAGAAGAATTTCCCGCTGGTGCTCGATGCCTGCCGCGCAATGCGCGCCGTGCGCCCGGATACGCGCCTGATCCTGGTCGGCGACGGGCCGATGGAGCAGGAATTGAAGCGCGAACTGGAGGGTGACATGCGCGGCATTGTGGTCGCCGGTCGCTTGGAGGATGGCGAGCTCTCGGCGCACTATGCCTCGGCCGACATCTTCCTCTTTCCCAGCACCACCGAGACGTTCGGTAACGTGACGATGGAGGCGATGGCGAGCGGCCTCGCGGTTGTCGCGTGCGACTACGCGGCCGCCCGCCAGCATATCGTGCACGGGCGCTCGGGCCTGCTCTCGCCGGTCAACGATCGCAACGGCTTCATCGATCACGCAGCCGCGCTGGCGGGCGACCTGCCGCGAGTCCGTACGCTCGGGCGTCACGCACGCGCCGTGGCTGAGCTGATCGGCTGGGACAAGGTGGTGGCGGATTTCGAAGAGGTCTTGAGGGAAACCCTTGGGGCGCAGGCGAGAGCTACCGGTGAGCGGCGTGCCGCGGCTTGACGGCACGCTGCAAGCGATCCAGCGCTGGGACGAACGAGCCTGCGCCCGGCTGAACAGGGCGATCCGCTTTCGCGTGCTGCTGCACCTTTTCCGGGTCATCAGCTGGCTCGGTAACGGGGTTTTCTGGTACGGCCTGATGCTCGGGCTGCTGCTTGTGGGTGGAGCGGACGCCGCGCTGGCCGTGGTGCACATGACCTGCGCGGGCCTAGCCAGCACGTTCCTGTACCGGCTGCTGAAAAAAGGAACGCTGCGGCCGCGCCCCTACGAAGTCCACGCGCATATCGCCGCGGGGGCGGTTCCGCTGGACCGATTCAGCTTTCCCTCGGGACATACCCTTCACGCGGTGGCGTTCTCGATTGTCGCGACTTCGTATTTCCCCGTGCTCGGGCCTGCGCTCGCGGGAGCGACCCTTCTCATCGCCGCGTCCCGTGTCGTGCTCGGATTGCACTATCCGAGCGACGTGCTGGCGGGGGCTGCGCTGGGCGGCGCAGTGGCGTTTGCGTCGCTTAATCTCGGTTAGCCGGATTGCGCGGATTGGCGCGCATCTCGTCGCCGCGCTCTTTCTCGTCCCGTTCAACGCCGGTCGAAAGGCTGAACGCCGCCGACGTTGGTCGCGAGAGCTGCTCGCGATACTCGGTGTAGAGGTCGAGGCGCGGCATTTTCGCATCGCGCCTGGCACCTTGCTGATCGCAAATCACGTTTCGTGGCTGGACGTGATCGTGCTTAGCATGCTGTGCCCCGCTGACTTCGTCGCCAAGGCGGAGATCCGGCGCTGGCCGCTGCTTGGCTGGTTGCTCGAGCACAACGACTGCCTGTTCGTCGAGCGGCGCGTCGGCCGCCACTTGCTGCGGCTAAACGCCGAGATCGGCGCGCGGCTGGCCCTCGGGCGGATTGTCGCCTGCTTTCCCGAGGGCACGACCACCGACGGCACGGGCGTGCTGCCGTTCCGTCCGGCGCTCTTCGAACCCGCGGTGAGCGGCGGGCACCGGCTGCAGACCTTCGCGCTCGCCTATCGCGATAGCGCGGGTCGCCGCTGCGAGGCGGCGGCGTTCATCGGCGAGCAGAGCCTCTGGCAATCGCTGCTGGCGATCGCTTCGCACCGGGGCATCACCGCCAGCGTGATCGCAAGCCCTGCGATCGCCGTCTCGAACCTTACTCGGCGCGAAGCCGCGCGTGTCGCGCAAACAGCCGTTCAGGAAGGTCTCGAGCGCTCTCCTGTCGTCGCGCGTTCCCACACCGGCGCGTGGACGAGCGCGATGCTGAGCCAGACCGCCACGCTGAAATAGAGCGACATCCAGGCCACTTCGTGCTGCCAGTCCTGCCAGCGGTGCGACACGATCCAGCGTTCCGAAACGTCGAGCAGGCCCTGCGTGATGCTGAGGTAGCCGCGTCCGCTCGCCTCGTCGGCGAGCCAGCGCCCCCAGTACATGGGCACATCCACCAGGAACATAAAGGCGACGTAGGCGATGCCCGCGGCGCACCAGGCAGCGAGAAGCGGGCGCGCCGAAGCGCTGCAGCGCGGCCAGATCCAGAGCAGGCTCATCACGAGCAGCCCTGCGCTCAGCGCCCAGATCGATTCCTCGAGTACGTGGCCGATATTCGAGGTCGTCAGCACCGAGTACCAGGAGAACACTTCGGCGATCGCGATGAGCGGGACCATCACTTTCGCGGTGACCCGGCCAACGCCGCTGCCTGTGGCGCGCGAGATCTCCCTCAGCATCAGCGCCCACTGCGCCGCGAAGCACAACTCAGCGAAGGTCGCCACCGAACGCCCAACGATCACGCTGGAGAGCCAGGTGTCGAACATGACCATGCGCGGCACGTCGTAGACCGGCAGCGCGGAGCGGTATGCGCAACCCAGCACGTAGCCCGCCGACAGCAGGAGCTGCAGGCGGCGCGAATAGTAGTCCTCGGGGGAGAGCGTCGCCTGGCGCCTCTCCAGGGCGGCCGCAGACAGCGTCCAGGCGAGGATGTTGAATCCCGCGACGGTGCAGAGGAAGAACCACCACCAGAAAATATCGGCTGACATGCGCCTGCAATGTTCCCATGCTAGGCGCGTGCTGACTGTTACAGTTTTCTTAATGCGCCGTTGTCACTCACGGCAGGCGCATCAGAGGTTCTCCCATGCGCAGCGTCGCGCCTTCTGTCACATTTCCGCAAAGATCGAAACCGCGCGGCGCGAACACGAGGATCGTCGAGCCGTGCTGGAACCAGCCCATTTCCTCGCCCTTGGCGTAGTGCGCGTCGCAGGCGATGACGTTAGGGCCGCGGTAGCGAAGGTGCAGAAGCACATCGAGAAAATGCAGCCGGATGCTGGCAACCAGGACCGCGGCCACGGGCACCAACAGGACCTCGTGGCCTCCCGTTTCCAGCGTCGTTCGTAGCAGAGCACGTTCGTTCTTGCAGAACAGTTTCTCGACGCGCTTGAGCGCGATCGGGTTCACGTTCCAGGTGTCGCCCGAAAAGTAGGTGACTTGCGTCACGCGGCAGTCGTGCGGCGCGTGGAAGCGGTGGTACATGCTTGAGGTGATGCGCAGCGTTACGTAACTCGCGTCGTGGAATTTGCGCTCGATTGCCGGGTCGCCGAGCAGGTCGCGCAGCGTGTAGGGAAAGCCCTTCGCCTGGATGAGCTGACCATCCTTGACCGTGCCGCAGGCGCCGACGATTGCGTCGCAGGGGCTTACCAGCACTGCCGGGTCCGCACTCACCGGCCGCGCACCTTCCTTCAGTTCGCGGATGAAGCACTCATGGATGCTCCGAAAGCGGGTCTGCCTGGCCTCGTCCAGGCGCAGTTTGGCGAAGCGTCGCCAGATCGCCAACGACAGGTCGCGCACCAGCGGCTGCTCGACGCGGCTGAACCAGCCCATGAAGAGCGTCAGCGCATACCGCGGAATGCGGTTGGTGAGCAGGAAATTGAGATCCTCCCGAACCGTCATGCTGCTGTCATCCTCCCGGGGTAAACCCGCAGCTATGAATGAAACCTACCTGCTGTACGGCCTCGGCGCCGCGGCCGCGGCCATGACGTTGCCGGCTCTCAGGACGCGGCTGGAACTGTCCAAGGCGAAGCACCCCTCCCTTACCGGGCACTCCCGCATGGCGCGCCGCGTGGCGGGGCTGATCCCGTATTACGCCTACGACGACCTGAAGTTTTTTCGCGCCGATCGCGCCCCCAGCGAGATAGACGCGCGCCGCCGGGTGGGATTCGCCCGGCTGTCGGGACTCTACCGCGAGCGCTATGCACGCACCGTGGCGCTGACCGCGCAGACGCGCGAAGGTCTGTCCGACCTGCAGTTCACCAGCGCCTACCGCGTGCCGTTCCAGTTCAGCCGCTACGTGCGTCAGCACCTCGGCGTGGGCGCTTTCGTGCAATCCTCCGACGGGGTCCGGGTGACCGACCTCGACGGCAACCGCTTCTACGACCTCACCGGCTCGTATGGGGTCAACGTTTTCGGCTATGACTTCTACAAGTCCTGCATGGCCGAAGGCAGCGCGCGCGCCGCCTCGCTTGGGCCGGTGCTCGGCGCCTACCATCCCGCGGTCGCCTACAACGTGCGGCGGCTGCGCGAGATCTCCGGGCTGGACGAAGTGTCGTTCCACATGTCGGGCACCGAGGCGGTGATGCAAGCGGTGCGCCTCGCGCGCTACCACACGCGGCGCTCGCACCTGGTGCGCTTCTGCGGCGCCTATCACGGCTGGTGGGAGGACGTGCAGCCCGGCATCGGCAATCCCGTCGCGCCGCGCCACACCTATACGCTGAAGGACATGGACGAGGACTCGCTGCGCGTGCTGCGCAAGCGCCGCGACATCGCCTGCGTGCTGGTGAACCCGCTGCAGTCCCTGCACCCGAACATGAATGCACCGGGCGACGGCTCGCTCGTCGACAGCACGCGTAGCGCGCGGTTCGACCGCGACGCGTATGCGGCCTGGCTGAAACGGCTGCGCGAGGTGTGCACCGAGCGTGGCATCGTGCTGATCTTCGACGAGGTGTTCGTCGGATTCCGCCTCGCGCCCGGCGGCGCGCAGGAATACTTCGGCGTGCGCGCCGACCTGGTCACCTACGGCAAGACCCTGGGCGGGGGGTTTCCCGTGGGTGCCGTCTGCGGCCGGGCGGACCTGATGAAGCGCTTTCGGGAAGACCGGCCGGCCGACATCTGCTTCGCGCGCGGCACCTTCAATTCGCATCCGTACGTGATGGGGGCGATGCAGGTATTTCTTGAACGTCTGGACAGTCCCGCGATCCGAGACCTGTATCTTGGCGTGGACGAGCGGTGGAACGAGCGCGCGCAACGGTTGAACCAGCGGCTGCGCGAGGTCGCGCTGCCTGTGCAGGTGGCCAATATGTCGTCGATCTGGACCGTCTGCTACACGCAGCCGTCGCGCTACAACTGGATGCTGCAGTACTACCTGCGCGCCGAGGGGCTGGCGCTTAGCTGGGTCGGCACCGGGCGCCTGATTTTCAGTCTCGACTACTCCGATGCTGATTTCGAGGCAGTGTGCGAGAGATTCATTGCCGCCGCCGCCGCAATGCAGCGCGACGGCTGGTGGTGGTCCGATCCCGCGCTGACCAACAAGTCGATCCGGCGCGGGATCCTGAAGGAGATGTTGGCGCAACGCTTCTGAATCAGGCGCGCTGCTGGCGCAGCCCCGGATCGATCAGTTCGCCGCGCAGCAGCGCGAACGGTGCCTTGTGATACAGCTTGAGGTCGTGGAACGGATCGGTGAGGATCTTGATCATCCACACCAATCCGGTCTGCACGTCACGGATGAAGAAAAGGTGCACCGTGCGGAACAGCAGTCCGCCGGCACCCAGCGCGAGCCAGATCATGGCTACGTGATGGACGTAATCGTAGGTCGTGAGCGGCTGCTCGAACAGGCCGAACAGCGTGGAATCTGCAAGCAGCGGCAACGGCGCCAGAGCCCAGGCCACGTATAGCAACACCTTGCGGCGCAGGTTGTAGCCGACCTTGATTTCTTCCTTGTGCTCGTGCGTCGCCTGGTTGACCTGGTCGTAGCCCTTCGGCTCGAAGAAGAAATGCCCCGACTGGCGCGCGGTCATGGCGACCAGCCAGCCGATCAGCGTGGCCGCGACCGGGTAGAAGAACAGCATCGCGTAGGCGCAGAGAAAGCTCGCGGCGCTGACAAAATGCAGCGATTGGTTGATCCGGCTGTGGTGGTAGTAGCGGTGGTCGTCCCAGCGCTGGATCTCAAGCGTGCGAAGCAGCTCTTTCATCTTCTCTCCTCGGCGGTTAGGGCGGGATGCTCATGACGCGGCTGAGAATACGCAGCCATTGCGACAATTCTGTAACGCAACGATGACAAATCCGAGACAGTCGGCCTCGCTGTCGTCACACGGTGGTCTTGCAAGGGGGCCACACTCCGGGCATGCGCGATGGGACTGCGGTGATCGAGTACGAGGAGCTTCACGGCGAGCGCCGGTCGATCCGGGTCGCGGTCGTGACCGAAACCTGGCCGCCGGAGGTAAACGGCGTGGCGCTGACCATCGCGCGCTTCGTCGAAGGCCTGCGCCAACGTGGCCATGACATCCAGCTGGTGCGGCCGCGCCAGGATCCCGCCGACCGTGCGGCCATGGCAGCCGGATACCAGGAGGTCCTGACGCGCGGCATGTCTATCCCGCGCTACCCGAGCCTGAAGCTGGGCCTGCCTGCCAAGCGCGCGCTTGAGCGCCTCTGGACCTACCGGCGCCCGGACGTCGTACACATCGTCACCGAAGGGCCGCTCGGCTGGTCCGCGCTGCGCGCCGCGGGCAAACTGAAGATTCCCATGGTGTCGGACTTCCGCACCAATTTCCATGCCTATAGCCGGCACTACGGCATCGGCTGGCTCGGCAAGCCGATCCTCGCGTACCTGCGCAAGTTCCATAACCGGACCTTGTGCACCATGGTGCCGACCGAGACGCTTCGCGCGGAGCTCGCCGCGCTCGGCTTCCGCGGCCTGCGTGTGGTAGCGCGCGGCGTCGATACGGCGTTGTTCAACCCGTCGCGACGCAGCCAGGCGCTGCGTGCGCACTGGGGCGCGGCGCCTTCGGATCCGGTGCTGCTGCACGTCGGCCGTATTGCGCCGGAGAAGAATCTGGACGCGCTGCTCGCCGCGTATGAGGCCGCGCGGCGCCGCCAGCCGCGCACCCGGCTGGTGCTGGTCGGCGACGGCCCGGCGCGGCACGAAGTGCAGGCGCGCTGTCCGGAAGCGATCTTCGCCGGCATGCAGCGCGGCGAGTACCTCGCCGCCCACTATGCCTCGGGCGACGTGTTCCTTTTCCCGAGCCTGACCGAGACCTATGGCAATGTCACCGCTGAAGCAATGGCGAGCGGTCTTGCGGTTGTCGCCTACAACTACGCCGCAGCGGCGACCCTGATCCACCACCGGCGCAACGGGCTGCTCGCGAATTTCGACGACACGCCGGCTTTCGTCGAGCACACTGCCGGGCTGGTCGCTGATCCAGCTTCGATTGCCGGGCTGGGCATGCAAGCGAGGCAAACGACCGCGATGCATGATTGGTCGCGCGTGGTGCTGCAACTGGAATCTGTCCTCGGGGCCGCGGCGGGCGTCGCTCCCGAGCGCGTCTACGGCAGATCGGGCGAGCGCCGCACGCGCGTTCCCATGGCCCAGAGGACGTAGCCCGACACGGCGTAGGCCAGACACAGCAGGAAAAGCACTACGGACGGACGCAGCGAGATCACGGCGAGGCTGGCGACCAACGCCAGCATGATCGAGAACGGCACCGCCCGCCTGAGATTGAATTCCTTAAAGCTGTAGAAGGGCAGGTTGGTCACCATGGTGATCCCTGCGTAGATCGTGAAGACGCAGGCGATCAGGCTGAGCCAGAGCTCGCGGTCGATGCCGAAATCATCGAACACCCAGACCAGGCCCGCCAGCAGCGCGGCTGCCGCGGGGCTCGGGATTCCCTGAAAAAAACGCCGGTCCACGACCTCGATGTTCACGTTGAAGCGCGCGAGGCGCAGCGCGGCGCCGGCGCAGTAGATGAAGGCGGCGGTCCAGCCGAGCTTGCCGAGGTCCTTGAGTGCCCACTCGTACATGACGAGTGCCGGCGCGACGCCGAAAGACACCATGTCGGACAGGCTGTCGTACTGGGCTCCGAACTCGCTTTGCGTGTGCGTCATGCGTGCAATGCGGCCATCGAGGCCGTCCAGCACCATGGCGACGAAAATGGCTATCGCCGCGAGCTCGAAGCGTCCGTTCATCGCCTGCACGATGGCGTAGAAGCCCGAGAACAGCGCCGCGGTGGTGAACAGGTTCGGCAGCAGGAAAATGCTTCGGCGGCGCAGCAAGGCGAGATTGCGGCCATTCGCATTCACAGGCTCCGCTTGCGCTTGCTCCATTTCGATCCCTGTTGCTTGAGGACGACGGGCGTGACCCTACAGGTAAAGATGCGACAGATTGATGACAGGGGTCTGCGGCGTAACGAGCGCGTCACATGCCCGGACTAACCTAGCGGCGTGGGCACTTACGACGGAAACCTGCGGTAAAACCGGAGATGCAGCGCGTCCGCTCGATCTTCCTCTCCGACATCCATCTCGGCACGCCAGCCTGCCAGGCCGACGCCCTGCTCGAGTTCCTCAAGGCCTACGACTCCGAGTATCTGTTCCTGGTGGGTGACATCGTCGATTTCTGGGCGATCCGCCGCCGCGGCGTGTACTGGTCCACCGATCAGAACACCGTGGTGCAGAAAGTCCTCAAGCGCGCGCGCCACGATGTCAAGGTGATCTTCGTGCCCGGCAACCACGACGAGGCGCTGCGCGAGCACGTCGGCACCTCGTTCGGCAACATCCGCGTCGAGCGCGACTACCTGCATGTCGCGGCAGACGGCAGGCGCTACCTGCTGATCCACGGCGACGAGTTCGACCAGGTCACCAAGTACCACCGCTGGCTGGCGCTCCTCGGCGACGAAGCCTACAACATACTCGTGCGACTGAACCGCTGGCTGTCCTGGGCGCGCCGCACGCTCAAGGTGCCGGGCTACTGGTCATTGTCGGGATACGCGAAACTGAGGGTGAAGAAGGCGGTCAGCTTCATCTTCGACTTCGAGGACTCGGTGCTGCGCCACGCGCGGGAACGCGGCGTGGACGGGGTGATCTGCGGCCATATCCACTCCGCGGTGATCCGCGACCAGGGCGGCATCGCGTACCTCAACTGCGGCGACTGGGTGGACAGCTGCACGGCGATCGTCGAACATGAGAACGGGTCCATGGAACTTGTGCGCTGGAGAGGCGAAAACGAGAATGTCGTGCCGTTTCCGGCGGCGTCCGTGGGCGCCGCACACTCCATATCCAACGTCCGGGTGAGTTCATGGTGACGCTAGATCTGTTCCGCAATGCCGAAGGCACAAAGCCCTACAGCGCAGGGGATGCGATATTCCGGGCCGGCGACCCGGGCGACAACATGTACGTGGTCGTGGAGGGCGAGGTGCGGATTTCCGCCAACGGCAGGGCGCTCGAAATCCTCGGGGCAGGCGGCGTTTTCGGCGAGATGGCGCTCATCGACAGCATGCCGCGCTCGGCGGACGCGGTGGCGGTCACGAACTGCCGCCTGGCGCCGGTCGACGAAAAGCGCTTCAAGTTCCTGGTGCAGCAAACGCCGTTCTTCTCGCTCCAGATCCTGCGCGTGATGGCAGATCGGCTGCGGCGCACCACCTCCGCCTAGCCGAGCTCAGCCGCAGCGCTGCACGATTCCCATCAGCTTGTAGGTCAGCATGGCGGCGGCGAAATCGAAGGCGTGAAAGCCCGGGATGGGCGCGAACTCCATGACGTCGAAGCCGATGATGCGGCGCTGGCGCGCCACTGACTCGAACAAGCCGAGCGTCTGGTACCAGCCCAGTCCGCCGGGCACGGGCGTGCCGGTGGCCGGCAGCACCGAGGGGTCTATGCCGTCCACATCCACGGTGAAGAACACCTTCCTGGGAAAATTCGCGGGAAGCCTTATCTTGCTTACGTTCTTCGGAACCAGGTGGTTCGCGTCAAAAGCGAGAACCTTGTGCTTCTTGCGCGCCGCGACCTCTTCCTCGCAGTAGGCGCGGTTGCCGAGCTGCACCAGCGGCACGCCCGCCTCCACCACGCGGCGCATGACGCTGGCGTGGCTGTATTTGTCACCCTCGTAGGCGTCGCGCAGGTCCGCATGCGCGTCGATCTGCACGACGCCGAAGTCCTTCTCGCCGGCGTCGAGATAGCCTTTGATCACGCCCCAGGTCACGGTGTGCTCCCCGCCGAGGACCACTGGAATTTTCTTCAGCGCCAGGATGGCTTTCACGTTCCTGGAAATCAAATCAATGACTTTCTCCGGCCTCCCCGAGCAGTCCACGGCAGGCCAGGTGTAGATGCCCTCGGCGCCAGGATCGCTGGTGCCGTCGAAGCGCTCGAGCTGGCTGGAGGCTTCGATGATTGCGGCGGGACCTTTCGCCGTGCCGTTGCCGTACGAGACCGTTTTTTCGTACGGCACTGGAACGATGTGAAAGCGCGCGCGCTCCGGCGCCATCTCCGGAATTTCAGATTCAAGAAACCTCAAGACAGCCGTCCTTTGAAATCCTCGTAGCCGAATTCGCGCACCACGCGCAGCGCGCCGCTGGCGGAGTTCCAGATCGCGATCGAGGGCAGGCGCACGCCGTTGAAGGTGGTGGTCTTGACCATCGAATAGTAGGCCATGTCCTCGAACACGAGGCGCTGCCCGACT
>JANNXB010000377.1:0-5062 GCA_031409355.1 Betaproteobacteria bacterium
GGCAGGCCGATGCCGGTGGCGTCGAAGCCGCCGTCCACCGCGAGCGTCTGGCCGTTGATGTAGCTGGCCGCATCGCTGCACAGGAACACGACCGCTGCCGCGATCTCCTCCTCGGTGCCGTAGCGGTTCAGCGGGATGGCATCGTGGTAGCCGGTGCGGATGTCGGCCGTGTGAACTTCCTTTGCCATCGCGGTATCGACCGGGCCAGGCGCCACTGCATTGACGCGGATACCAAGGTTGCCCAGCTCGGCGGCCTGCTGCTTCGTCAGGTGGATCAGAGCCGCCTTGCTCGTGCCGTAGGCGACGCGCAGCGTGCTCGCGCGCAAGCCGGAGATCGATGCGACATTGACTACCGCGCCGCCGCCGTTCTTCAGCATCACGGGCGCGCAAGCCTGGGTGCAGAGGAACGGACCGTCCAGGTTCACCTTCATCACTCGCGACCATTCCTCGTAGGTCGTATCCAGCATCGGCTTGAACAGCGCCACGCCGGCGTTGTTGACGAGCGCGTCGATGCGGCCGAAGTGCGTTGCCGTTTGGCCGATCGCGGCCTCGACCTGCTTCGGCAGCGCCACGTCGCACTCGATCGCCAGCACTTTGTCTTTGCCGCCAAGGCTGGCCGCGGCTTTCAGCAGCTCGGGGGCATCGATGTCCAAAAGGGCGACGCTGTAGCCCCCGCCAAGAAACTTGCGCGCCACTGCCAGCCCGATGCCGCGCGCCGCGCCGGTGACGATTGCTACTTGCATCGGATCGGGGCGACGGCTTTGCCCGGTGGCACGACCATGCCGTCCCTGAAGCAGGTCACCTTGTTCTCGCCGTCGGCCCAGTAGGCGTGCGGATTGATGTGGCGCCTCGAATTGCCGAAGACGCGCAGCTCGTAGTGCACGTGCTCGCGCGACCCGTGGCATTTGGTATGGCGCAGGGGAATGGTCACGCCGATCGGGTCGCCCGGCTTGAGCTTCAGACCCGGGACCACGTGCGGATAGCCTTCGACGTGCGCGTAGCGGACGAAAACCGGTCCCTCCTTGTCCTCGTGTGTGGCACGAAAGTCGGTTCGTACGGTGAGGCCCTCGCCCGAGCATTCGTCGAAATTGCGCGCGGTGACGGTGCCGTAAGTCGCGGAAATCACCTCGGTGCCCTTGACGCCGCCGAAATCGATGCCGTCATGGATCTCCCTCGACCTGTTGATGCAGTTCGTCTTCGACCTGTAGTCGGAGCACAGGTCCTGGCCGATGGCTGCGCCGGATGCGGCGAGCAGGGCGAGGAAAACGATGCGGGCCAGCTCAGGCGGGACTGGCTTCAAGGAGTTCCTGCCCTGCCTCCAGGCGTACATAGGCGTCCTGCTCGTTGAAGGCGACGCAGGCCGGGTCGCCGCCCTCGGCGACGATCTTCAGCTGGGTTTCGAGGAAGCGGCGCAAGCGGGCTACGCCGCCGTCGCTGCCGGCGAGGTGTTCGTCGGAGTGCAGCGTGATCGGGCCCTGGCCGGTCTGCGCTTCGTAGTCGCCGGGATATTTCTGGTGCTCTTCGTCGGTCAGGTCCCACCAGAACTTGCCCGCCATCTTCGAGCGGAAGCGACCCAGCTCGCCCTTCTCGGTGACGCGGCCGGCGACGTAGACGCGGAAATTCGTGTCGTCGATCGGCAGCACCCAGCCGATGGACTCGACCCTGCCGTATTTCGCCACGCGCGGATTGGCGACCACGCGCAAGGTCGGCATCACTACCTCGGTGATGCGGCGCAGGACCTTGCTGCCTTCGACCGGGCGCAGCGATTCCACCTTCACGCCGCGCGGCGTGACGTCGAACTTCACTTTCGGCATCGCGCCCATCTGCGGCACGAACTGCGTCCCGGAGAACGAGCCATGCAGGATCGGCACGTGGAAAGGATCGACCACGTTCTCCCAGTGCTGCAGCCAGTTGCAGGGGATGAGCGGCGGGCCGCCGCCGCCGATCGAGGAATCGTCGGCCTCGATGAATTCGCCGGCCTCGAGCTCTTCCAGGCAGTCGTAGCGCGGCAGCACCGGCTTTTTCTCCGGCGGGCCCAGGTAGGCGAAGACCAGGCCGTAGCGTTCCTCGAGCGGGTACCAGGGCTGGCGGACGTTGCCGCGCGTTTTCACGCCTCCATCCACCTCGCAGGGCTGCTCTAGGCAGTGCCCCTGCACGTCCCACAGCCAGCCGTGATAGCAGCAACGGATGCCGCGCTCCTCGACCTTGCCGTAATAGAGCGTGGTGCCGCGGTGCGCGCAGCGCGGATGGACCAGGCCGGGCTTGCCCCGGCCGTCGCGGAACAGGATCAGCTCCTCGCCGAGAATTTTTACCTGCCGTGGAACGGAAAGATCATCGCCGCTCAAACAGACCGGATGCCAATACCTCCTCAACAGCTCGCCCATCGGCGTGCCGGCGCCGACTTCGGTGAGTTCCTTGCGGTAGCTGCCCGCCTTGCGTCCGTACGCGGTTCCCGTGTCCATCATTGAAAGAGCGTTTCCACCGCGGCGCGGTCGAAGCGGTATTCGTGGTTGCACATCTCGTTCTTGATCACGACTTCGCCTTTCTCGGCGAGGATCGACTCGACCTCGTCGCGTCCCAGGCCGCGCAGCACGCGCTCGACGTTCTGCACGTCGAAGGGGCAATGGTATTCGACCGGGTCGATGCGGAACACGCGCAGCAGCTCTTCCGGGAACAGCCGCACCAGGAGGTCGTAGGGCTGCGTGTCCACGGTCTCCTTCAGTTCCAGCGTCGAGGCCAGGTGCGTGACGCGGTTCCAGCCGTCCGCATCTTTTGCATCCGCTCCCGGCAGCTTTTCCAGCAGCAGGCCGCAGACCGCGTCGCCGCTGGCGTAGAGGCGCAGGAAGGAAGTCAGCTGCTCCGATTGCGCGAGGTAGTGCTCGAAGATCGCCGCCAGCGAATCGCCTTCCAGCGGCACGATGCTTTGGTAGATCTGCCCGCTCACGCCGTCTTCCAGAGTCACGGCCAGCTTGCCGTCGCCGAACAGGCGGCTGGCGCGCGCGCCTTCCGGCAGGTCCGCCGCATGCTGCGCCATGCCGCGGATTTTCATGCCGGAGGCACAGTCGGCGACCAGGAGCTGCACCGGTCCCTTGCCCTGCACCTGCAGCGTGATGCGTCCCCGGGTGGCCGAAACATGCTTGTGGTTCGCGCCGAGGATCGTAGCGAGGGCGGTGGCGTGGCCCAGCAGCTCCACGATCGGCGCCGGGTAGCCGCGGCCTTCGGTCATGCGTTGCCAGGCGCCGGTCAGGCAGACCAGCCGGCCGCGCACATCCAGGTTCTCAAACAGGAATCGCTGGACGTAATCGGTCTGCACTATTCTGCTTTCGCCCCCGAGGCCTTGATCAAGGCTTCCCACTTCGGCAGGTCGACGCGCACATTGGCGGTGAATTCTTCCGGCGTGTTGCCGACGGGCGTCTGGCCCTGCGCGACCATCTTCTCGCGCACCTCTGGCATGTTGATGACCGCCTTCAGCTCGCGCTGCAGCCGGTCGATGATGGGGCGCGGCGTGCCGGCCGGCGCGTAGGCGCCGACCCAGATCGCGAGATCGACGTTCTTCACGCCCTGCTCGGTGAAGGTGGCGAGTTCGGGCATCGAAGCCGAGCGCTGCGGCCCGGTCATGGCGATCGCCTTGATCGCGCCGCTCGCGATGCGCGGCTTCGCGCTGGTCGGGCTGGAGAAGGTGGTGTCGAGCGCGCCGTTCTGCACGTCGGTGATCGCCGGCACGTCGCCCTTGTAGGGCACGTGCTCCATGTTCAGGCCGAGGTCGCGCTTGAGAATCTGTCCGGCGAGATGTCCCCATGAGGCGATGCCCCAGGAGCCGTAGGTGACGCGGTCCTTCGCCTTGGCCCAGGCAATGAAGCTCTTGAGGTCGCTATATGGCGCGTTGCCCGGTCCGGAGAACAGCACCGTGCCGTACGAGAGCTGCGTGATGGGAGCAAGATCCTTGTCCGGATCGTAGGAAAGGTTCGCGACCAGGAAGCGGTTGTTCACCGTCGTCGACATGGTCGTGATCATGAAGGTGTAACCGTCGGGCCGGGCGCGCACCAGCTGCTGCGTGCCGCTGATGGTGTTGGCGCCGGCGATGGCCTCGACGATGATGTTCTGCCCCAGGCGCTTGCCAAGTGGATCGGCGATGGTGCGCGAATAGATGTCGATCGCGCCACCCGGATTGAAGGGCGTGATCAGCCGGACCGGCTTGTTGGGGTAATCCGATTGCGCCAGGGCAGTGCAGCAAATCGCCAGCGCGGCGAACAGGGAGAGGGTACGTGTCATGTCCATAGGTTAGCATTCCGGCTGGGAGGTTTCGATGGACCGGTTCACGGGATTCGACGTCAATCTGTTGTGCGGTGCGGGCGGCGGCGAAATATCCGGCGTGGACGCTTCGAAACCGATCGGCGCCGAGGTGGTCGCGGAACTGCGCCGCGCGCTCGCCGCGCACTGCGTGATTTTCCTGCGCGACCAGGACCTGACCCCTGAGCAGCAGAAGACCTTCGCGCGCCACTTCGGGCCGCTCGCGCAAACGCCGTTCATCAAGCCGCTCGAAGGCCATCCCGAAATGATGCGCATCGTGCGGGAGGCCGAGGAATCGAAGAAGCAGAATTTCGGCGGGCGCTGGCATTCGGACATGACCTTTTCGCCCGAGCCTGTGCTCGGCACCTGCCTGTACGCGCGTGAATCGCCCGCGGTGGGCGGCGACACGATCTGGTCGAACCAGATACTGGCGTTCGATGCGTTGTCGCCCGCGCTGCAACGTATGCTCGAAGGACTGAAGGTCATGCACAGCGCGAAGCGTTCCTACGGGCCGCAGGGAACCTACGCCGACGACGATCTGAAGAGCATGCGCATCAAGGCGAGCGAGGAGGCGCTGAAGGAGCAGGCGCATCCGTGCATCCGCACGCATCCGGAGAGTGGCCGCAAGATCCTGTTCGTCAACTGGGTCTACGCCATCCGCTTCGAGGACATGACCGAGGAGGAATCCGCGCCGCTGCTCGATTTCCTCAACCGCCACAGCCAGCGCCCTGAATTCCAGATCCGCTTCCGCTGGCGCAAGGGCTCGCTCGCG
>JANNXB010000378.1:0-3839 GCA_031409355.1 Betaproteobacteria bacterium
CGCCGGCATTCCCGCCCTGGTCGGAACCGTGGGCAGGATGGAAGCGCTTCCCGGCGCGGTAAACGTGATCCCTGGCATGGCGAGATTCAGCATCGATATCCGGGCGCCCGAGGACGCGATGCGGATTGCCGCGGTCGAGCGCCTGCTGGCCGAGATGAACGCCATCTGCGCGAAGCGGAAGGTAAGCATGCGCGCGACGAAAACGCATGAAGGCAGCGTCGCGGCCTGCGCACCCTGGCTCATGGACCAGATCGGCGCGGCGATCGCGGCCGAAGGGATCGCGGTGCGAAAGCTGCCGAGCGGGGCCGGCCACGACGGCATGGCGATGATCGGGCTGTGCGATATCGGCATGCTGTTCGTGCGCTGCGAGAAGGGCATCAGCCACAATCCGGCCGAGGCGATCAGTGCCGCAGATGCCGAAACCGGAGCACGCGTGCTCCTGCGTTTCATCGAGAACTTCCAGCCGGGAACGAAGGCATGAGCAAACGCATCCACGACTACCTTGCGGGACAGCGCGATGCCCAGGCGTGGTTTCTCGCGGAGCTCGTCAAAGTCCCCTCTGACAACCCTCCCGGCGACTGCGCGCCGCACGCGCTGCGCGCCGCCGCGTTGCTGGAGCAGTTCGGCTTCAAGGTCGAACGCCATCCCGTGCCGGAGGCCCTGGTAAAGGCAGTGGGCATGAAGAGCTGCATCAACCTCATCGTGCGCGAGCGCTTCGGCGACGGCGGCCCGACCATCGCGATGAACGCGCATGGCGACGTGGTCCCGCCGGGCTCGGGCTGGACCGCCGATCCCTATGGCGCCGAGGTTCGCGGCGAGAGTAGTGAAGCCCGTATGTACGGCCGCGGCGTGGCGGTGTCGAAATCCGACTTCGCGACCTACGCCTTCGCCTTGCTTGCCCTGAAGAATGATTCCGGAGAGCTGCGAGGCAGCGTCGAGCTGCACTTCACCTACGATGAGGAGACCGGCGGTGAAATCGGCCCCGCCTGGCTGCTCAAGGAATCGTTGTCCCGGCCGGATTTCGCCATCAGCGCAGGGTTCGCGCACGGCATCACAGTCGCGCACAACGGTTGCCTGCACCTCGAGGTCGAGGTCCTGGGTCGCTCGGGACACGCCGCGCGGCCCGAGACCGGCATCGACGCGCTGGAAGCGGCGACCGCGATCATGGCCGGGCTCTATGCTTTCAGGAAAACCCTCGCCGCAAAGCGCTCCGCCACCCCCGGCATCGCGCATCCGACGCTTGTGATCGGCCTGGTGTCGGGCGGCATCAACACCAATGTCGTGCCCGACCGCGTGACGTTCTGCCTCGACCGGCGCATCGTGCCGGAGGAAGACGCGGCGGAAGCCGAGCGCGTACTGACCACGCGCCTGCATGAACTCGCGACAGAGTGGCCAGGCATACGGCTCCAGGTACGGCGAATACTGCTCGCAAAGCCCTTCACGCCCGTTGCGGGGCAGGACAAGCTGGTCGCCTCAATCAGGAAGAACGCGGAACGGATTTTTGGCGAAAAAATTGAAGCACATGGCGTGCCGCTTTACACGGATGCGCGGCACTACAGCGCCGCGGGAATCCCGACGGTGCTCTACGGCGCCGGCCCGAAGACCCTCGAGGAGGCGAACGGCCACATGGCGGATGAAAACCTGAAGCTGGATGACCTCTACAAGGCCACTGAAGTCGTTGCCCTCTCCCTCCTCGACCTTTTGTCAGGAAGAAAATGAACAAGGCGTACCCCAGGGATCTGGTTGGCTACGGAGCGAAGCCGCCGCAGGCGAAATGGCCCGGCAAGGCGCGCGTCGCACTGCAGTTCGTCCTCAATTACGAGGAAGGCGGGGAAAACTCGGTGCTGCACGGCGATCGGGCCTCGGAAGCGTTCCTCTCCGAGATCGTCGGCGCGCAGCCAGTCGAAGGCGCGCGCCACATGTCCATGGAGTCGCTCTACGAGTATGGTTCTCGCGTCGGCGTCTGGCGGATTCTCGACCTTTTCAGGCGCCATCGGATGCCCTTGACCGTATACGGCGTGGCGATGGCGATGGAGCGCAATCCCGCCGCGGTGGACGCGTTCCTCGAAGCAGGGCACGAGGTCGCGAGCCACGGCTGGCGCTGGATCAACTACCAGCATGTGCCGATCGACGAGGAACGCGAACACATGCGGCGCGCGATCGAGATCCACAAGCGCCTTACCGGCGAGCGGCCGCTGGGCTGGTATGCGGGCCGCACCAGCCCCAACACCCGCAAGCTGGTGGTCGAAGACGGCGGCTTCGTCTACGACGCCGACGACTATTCGGATGACCTGCCCTGGTACGACAGGCGCCACGCCCGGCCGCAGCTGGTGGTCCCCTATACGCTGGATGCGAACGACATGCGCTTCGCCACGCCCCAGGGCTTCAACTCCGGCGAGCAGTTCTACCAGTACCTTAAGGACTCCTTCGACGTCCTCTACGCGGAGGGAGGACGGATGATGTCAGTGGGATTGCACTGCCGCCTGGTCGGCAGGCCCGGACGTCTAAGATCGCTGGAGAAATTCCTGAAATACGTGAAGGGCAGGAAAGTCTGGGTTGCGCGCCGCATCGACATCGCGCGCCACTGGCTGAAGCACAACCCCCATGGTTGATCTATTCGAGGATTTGAATCCGCCGCAGCGCCTGCTCATGGGGCCGGGGCCGATCAACGCCCATCCGCGCGTGCTGCAGGCGATGAGCTCGCCGCTGCTCGGCCAGTTCGATCCGCAATTCCGCGAGTACATGAAACAGGCCTCGGCACTCTACCGCGGCGTATTCCAGACCGGGAACCGCCGGACGCTGCTCGTCGACGGCACCGCGCGCGCCGCGATCGAAGCGGCGCTCGTCTCGCTCATCGAGCCGGGCGACCGCGTGCTGGTGCCGGTATTCGGCCGCTTCGGCCACCTCATGGTCGAGATCGCCAAGCGCTGCGGGGCCGAAGTACGCGTGATGGAGGTGGAATGGGGAAATGTTTTTTCCGACGATATTTTTGAATCGGAATTCAAAAAACACAGACCGAAAATCGTTGCGGTCTGCCACGGCGACACTTCCACCACCATGGCGCAACCGCTTGCCGCCCTGGGCAGGCTGTGCAGGGAAAACGACGCGCTGCTCTACGTCGACGCCACGGCGACGCTCGGCGGCATGGATGTGCAGACCGATGCCTGGCAGCTCGATGTGGTGAGCGCCGGCCTGCAGAAGTGCCTCGGCGGCCCGCCCGGCAGCGCCCCGCTTACGCTCAACGAGCGCGCGGCGGAACGCATTCTTCGTCGTCGCCACGTCGAGGAAGGCTTGCGAGACCCGAAGTACGAGGCGGGCCCCGGTCCGGTCATCCAATCGAACTACTTCGATCTCGCGATGCTCATGGATTATTGGTCGGACAGCGCGCTCAACCACCACACCGAGGCGACCAGCATGCTGTACGCCGCGCGCGAATGCGCGCGCATCGTGCTGCACGAAGGCCTGACGCAAGCCTTCGCCCGCCACGCCGCCGCGTCCCGCGCCATCACCGAGGGATTGACAGCGATAGGCCTCGAGCTGTTCGGCGACCAGCGCCACAAGATGCCGAACGTGACCGGCGTGCGCATCCCGCAGGGGGTGGACGGCGAAGCGGTGCGCCGCGCGCTGCTCACCGGTCACCACATCGAGATCGGCACCTCGTTCGGACCACTGCACGGCAAGATCTGGCGCATCGGCACCATGGGCTACAACGCGCGCCCGGAACCTGTACTTGAGACGCTCGCCGCGCTTGAGGCGGTGCTCGTCGGGGAAGGCTTCAAACTGCCGCGAGGTGCGGCGGTGGATGCCGCGCGCGCGGCGTATCAATTCGCCTAGCGCTT
>JANNXB010000379.1:0-9383 GCA_031409355.1 Betaproteobacteria bacterium
CCTTGAGATCCTGGCGCGGCATCCGCAGGTCAGGAAGCTGGACATCACCGGCGGGGCACCCGAGCTGCACCCGGGGTTCGATGCCTTCGTCGAGCAAGCGGTGGCGCTCGGCAAGCACGTCATGGTGCGGCACAACCTGACAGTGCAGCTGGACGGCCACCCGGTCACGGGGGAGAGCAAGGAATACCTCCCGGCGTTCTTCGCGAAGAACCGCGTCGAGGTGATCTCCTCGCTGCCCTACTACCAGGAATTCTTCACCGACTCGCAGCGCGGCTCGGGCGTGTTCAGGAAGAGCATGGAGGCCATGAAGCGCCTGAACGCCGCGGGCTACGGCGTCGAAGGCAGCGGGCTGCTTCTGAATCTCGTCTACAACCCGGTCGGCCCGTACCTGCCGGTGGCGCAGGCGGGACTGGAAGCGGACTATAAGCGCGAACTGAAGGGCAAATTCGGACTGGTGTTCAACAGCCTCTTCACGATCACCAACATGCCGATCAACCGCTTCAAGCTGCACCTGGACAAGTCGGGGCAGTACGAGGCGTACATGGAAAAGCTGCTCGCGGCATTCAATCCGGCGGCAGCCGAGGGCGTAATGTGCCGCAGCCTGCTAAGCGTCGGCCACGACGGCCGCATCTACGATTGCGACTTCAACCAGATGCTGGACATGGACGCGATGGACGCGAAGGGGCGGAGTCTGAGTATTTTCGATTTCGAGATTGAGCGTGCGTTGCTGCGGCCGATCCGTTTCGGCAACCACTGCCTCGGCTGCACCGCGGGTGCTGGCAGTTCTTGTGGTGGTGCTACGGCATGAAGACCTTTGCGTGCCAATGAAAACCTTCGGTTTTGCGGGATGGTCCGGCAGCGGGAAAACCACGCTCATCGAGAAGCTGATCCCGCTGTTTGTGAAGCGGGGGCTGCGCGTATCGCTGATCAAGCACGCGCACCATTCCTTTGATGTAGACGTGCCGGGAAAGGACTCCTACCGCCACCGGCATGCCGGCGCGAGCGAGGTGCTGGTCACCTCGTCGCGGCGCTGGGTGCTGATGAACGAGTTGCGGGGGGAGAAGGAGCCATCGTTCGACGACCAGGTGAAGCACCTGTCGCCCTGCGACCTGCTCATCGTCGAAGGCTTCAAGTTCGCGCCGATCCCGAAGCTCGAGGTCTACCGGGCGGAAACCGGCGAGGGCCTGCTGCATCCCAAGGATCCGCATATCGTCGCCATAGCGACCGATACAAAACTGGAGACGAAATTGCTGCAGCTCGACCTGAACGATCACCAGGGAATCGCGGCTTTCATCATGACGCACCAGAAACTGGCATGAACAAGGGGTTGCTGTCGGTAGACGAAGCGCTCGCGACGCTGCTCGCCGGCGCGCGCCCGGTCGCGGAGTTCGAGCAGGTGCCGACAATGGAGGCGGTAGGGCGCGTGCTCGCCCAGTCGCAGTCCTCCACCATGGACGTCCCGCCGATGGACAACAGCGCCATGGACGGCTACGCCGTGCGCCTGTCCGATTTGAATTCTGCCGGGAACAAGCTGAAGGTCACGCAGCGCATCCCCGCGGGCTCGGTGGGCAAGCCGCTGGAGGCTGGCACGGCGGCACGTATCTTCACGGGCGCTCCCGTTCCCCAGGGCGCCGACGCGATTGTCATGCAGGAATTTTGTGTTCTTGAAAACGATACGGTCACCATAAAAAAGGTACCCAAGCCTGCCGAGTGGATCCGCTACGCCGCCAGCGACATTCGCAAGGGCGGCACCGTCCTCGCCGCCGGCAAGCGCCTGCTGCCCCAGGACACCGGGCTGGCGGCTTCGGTGGGGATAAAGACGCTGCCCGTGTTCCGCAAGGTGCGCCTGGGACTCTTCTTCACCGGCGACGAGCTGGTGATGCCGGGCGACCCGCTGCCGCCGGGGCGGATCTACAACTCGAACCGCTTCACGTTGAACGGCCTGGCTGCCGCCTTTGGCTGCGAAGTGCGCGACTACGGCATCGTGCCCGACAAGCTGGAGGCGACGCGCGAAGTGCTGCGGCGCGCAGCCGCCGAGAATGACATCATCGTGACTTCCGGCGGCGTGTCGGTGGGGGACGAGGACCACGTCAAGCCGGCGGTGGAGGCCGAGGGCTCGCTGCTCATGTGGAAGATCGCGATGAAGCCGGGCCGCCCGCTCGCATTCGGGAAAGTGAAGGACGCCGCTTTCATCGGCCTACCCGGAAATCCGGTCTCGAGTTTCGTGACGTTCCTGATTTTCGTGCGGCCGTTCCTGCTGAAGACGCAGGGGCATTCGGAGGTCGCGCCGCGCGCCATCGACGCGCGCGCCGACTTCGATTGGCCGGAGCCCGACGCACGGCGCGAGTTCCTGCGCGTAAAATGGAATTCGCAGGGCGGACTCGAGCTGTACCCGACGCAGGATTCGGCGGTGCTGACGTCTACCGCCTGGGCGGACGGGCTGGTCGACAACCCGGCGGGCAGCGCGATCAGGAAGGGTGATCGCCTCCGCTTCCTGCCTTACTCGGAGCTATACCGGTAATGAAAGTGAAGGTCCTGTATTTTGCGAGCGTGCGCGAGAAGCTTGGCAAGGATGCCGAGGATCTCGACCTGCCGGCGGATGTTGCCACGGTGGCCGGCTTGCGTTCGCACCTGCGCGCGCGCGGCGGAGCCTGGGCCGAGGCAATGGCCGAAGGCAAGTTGCTGCGGGCCGCGCTGAACCAGGACATGGCGCAGCCGGCGGCGGCGATCAAGGCGGGCGATGAGGTGGCTTTCTTCCCTCCGGTGACCGGCGGATGAAAATTTCGGTTCAATCGGGCGATTTTGATGTTGGTCTTGAAATAAGAAATATTTCAAAAAATAACAGCATTGGAGCCGTCGCCAGTTTCGTCGGCCTGGTGCGCGACGTTGCCATGACCCTCGAGCATTACCCTGGCATGACCGAGCGGGCGATCGAGAAGATCGTCGACGAGGCGAAGTCGCGCTGGCAGGTGCTCGACTGCGCCGTGATCCACCGCTACGGCGCGCTGCAGCCGAACGACCAGATCGTGATGGTGGCGGTGGCGAGCGGGCACCGTGGCGATGCCTTCGCAGCCTGCGAATTCATCATGGATTACCTCAAGACCCAGGCGCCATTCTGGAAGAAGGAACAGACGGCCGAAGGAACGCGCTGGGTGGAAGCGAAGTCCGCCGATGACAAAGCGGCGGAACGCTGGAAATGAATGTGGCAGGGCTTGTTGCAGTAGCGGTCGGTGCCGTGCTGGGGGCGTGGTTGCGCTGGGGCCTGTCAGCGTGGCTCAACCCGGCGAATCCGAACCTGCCGTACGGCACGCTGGCGGCGAACATCGGCGGCGGCTATGCCATCGGCGTCCTGGTCGCGTTCTTTGCCGCGAATGCTTCGATCGCGCCCGAATGGCGGCTCGCCTGCATCACCGGATTCCTCGGCGCGCTCACGACTTTCTCGGCCTTTTCGGCCGAGTCGGTCGAACTACTGATGGCCGGCCGCTACGCTGCTGCGGCGCTCCACTCCGGCGCCCACCTTTTCGGCTCCATCCTGGCTACGGGCCTGGGCTTCGCGAGCTATCGCGCTCTCGCCTGAGGGGCGCTTGATTTCCCTGAAATAGGCCCCATCTGCAGTGTGGTAACAGACTATTGGGATCAGCCCCATGCGATTCGACAAGTTCACCACCAAGCTGCAGGAGGCTTTCGCCGAGGCCCAGAGCCTCGCGCTGGGTCGCGACCACCAGCAGATCGAGCCCCAGCACCTGCTGCTCGCGCTCCTGAACCAGGAGGACGGCGGCGTTGCGTCGCTCGTCGCCCAGGCGGGCGGCAATCCGAATGCGCTAAAGCAGGCCCTGACGCAGGCGATTGGCAAGCTGCCCAAGGTCGAAGGCACGCCGGGCGAGGTGCACGTCTCGCGCGACCTCGGCAACCTGCTGAACGTCGCCGACAAGGACGCGCAGAAGCGCGGCGACCAGTACATCGCCTCGGAGCTGTTCCTGCTCGCCTGTGCCTTGGACAAAGGGGAGATTGGCAGGCTTTTGAAGTCTTCCGGAATTTTAAAATCTTCACTTGAAAAAGCGATAGAGAAAGTTCGCGGTGATGAAAAGGTCTCGTCGCAGGCCGACGAAGGCCAGCGACAGGCGCTGAAGAAATACACCCTCGACCTCACCGAGCGCGCCGAGCAGGGCAAGCTCGATCCGGTGATCGGCCGCGACGACGAGATCCGGCGCTGCATCCAGATCCTGCAGCGGCGCACCAAGAACAACCCGGTGCTGATCGGCGAGCCCGGCGTCGGCAAGACGGCGATCGTCGAAGGCCTGGCGCAGCGCATCATCAACGGCGAGGTGCCCGAGAGCCTGAAGGGCAAGCGCGTGCTGGTGCTCGACATGGCCTCCTTGCTCGCCGGCGCCAAGTACCGCGGCGAGTTCGAGGAGCGCCTCAAGTCGGTGCTGAAGGAACTCGCGCAGGACGAGGGCAGCACCATCGTCTTCATCGACGAACTGCACACCATGGTCGGCGCGGGCAAGGCCGAGGGCGCGATCGACGCCGGCAACATGCTTAAGCCGGCGCTCGCGCGCGGCGAGCTGCACTGCATCGGCGCGACGACCCTGAACGAATACCGCAAGTACGTCGAGAAGGACGCGGCGCTGGAGCGCCGCTTCCAGAAGGTGCTGGTGGGTGAGCCGACGGTGGAGGCAACCATCGCCATCCTGCGCGGCCTGCAGGAGCGCTACGAGGTGCACCATGGCGTCGACATCACCGATCCGGCGATCGTCGCCGCGGCCGAGCTCTCCAACCGCTACATCACCGACCGCTTCCTGCCGGACAAGGCGATCGACCTCATCGACGAGGCGGCGGCGCGCATCCGCATGGAGATCGACTCCAAGCCCGAGTCCATGGACAAGCTCGACCGGCGGTTGATCCAGCTGCGCATCGAGCGCGAGGCCGTGCGCAAGGAGAAGGACGAATCGTCGAAGAAGAGATTTGCCCTGATCGAGCAGGAGATAAAGAAACTCGAGAAGGACTACTCCGACCTCGAGGAAGTCTGGAAGGCCGAGAAAGCGCTGGTCGCCGGCAGCCAGCACGTCAAGGAAGAGTTGGAGAAGCTGCGCCTGCAAATGGAGGACGCCAAGCGCAAGGGCGACTGGCAGAAGATGTCCGAGATCCAGTACGGGAAAATTCCGGCCCTGGAAGCGCAGCTCAGGAGTTCGGAAAAATCGGAACCCAGAAAATCAACACTTCTCCGTACCCAGGTCGGAGCCGAGGAAATCGCCGAGGTGGTGTCGCGCGCGACCGGCATCCCCGTGTCGAAGATGCTGCAGGGCGAACGCGACAAGCTGCTCAGGATGGAGGACCGCCTGCACGAGCGCGTGGTCGGGCAGGATGAAGCGGTGCGCCTCGTGTCGGACGCGATCCGGCGCTCGCGCTCCGGGCTGTCGGATCCGAACAGGCCTTACGGGAGTTTCCTGTTCCTCGGGCCGACCGGCGTCGGCAAGACCGAGCTTTGCAAGGCGCTGGCCGGGTTCCTGTTCGATTCCGAGGATCACCTGATCCGCATCGACATGTCCGAGTACATGGAGAAGCATTCCGTGTCGCGCCTGATCGGCGCGCCGCCGGGCTATGTCGGCTACGACGAAGGCGGCCAGCTGACCGAGCTGGTGCGCCGCAAGCCCTACTCGGTGATCCTGTTCGACGAGGTCGAGAAGGCGCATCCGGACGTGTTCAACGCGCTGCTGCAGGTGCTGGACGAAGGCCGCATGACCGACGGGCAGGGGCGCACCGTGGATTTCAAGAATACGGTGATCGTCATGACCTCGAACCTGGGATCGCACATGATCCAGCAGATGGCCGCATCGAATCCCGACGTCGATTACGAGGTGGTAAAGCTCGCGGTGATGGGGGAGGTGAAGACGCATTTCCGGCCCGAGTTCGTCAACCGCATCGACGAGGTGGTGGTGTTCCACAGCCTGGCCGACGACAACATCCGCTCGATCGCCAGGATCCAGCTGCGCTACCTGGCAGCGCGCCTGTCGAAGATGGACTACGGTTTCGAGATCACCGACGCCGCGGTGGCGGAGATCGCCAAGGCCGGTTTCGACCCGGTCTACGGCGCGCGGCCGCTAAAGCGCGCGATCCAGTCGCAGATCGAGAATCCGCTGGCGAAGACGATTCTGGAAGGGCGCTTCGCGCCCAAGGACACGATCCGCGTGGATTACCGCGGCGGGAAGATGAACTTCGAAAAAGTACCGGTCAAGGCAGCGGCGTAAGGAACATCAGGTCCGGCCCCGCCGTTTGCCCTTATGCGCCGGGTCTGCTGCAGCATTTCCTCCCACAGGCCTTCCATGTCCTTGCGGAAGACCACGTCCAGGTCGGCGTTCAGCACCGACCAGATGCCGCGGTCGATCTCGGTTTTCAGCTCGCCCGGCCGCCAGCCGACATAGCCGACGTAGTAGCGCGCGTCGTTCGGCCGCGATTCGATGACCTGGTCGATGGTGTTGACGCGGAACGCCATGTACAGGTTCTTCATGACCTGCACCGTGCCCACGCCGGGCGTCGCGTCCGTCTTCACCAGCGCCACCAGGGCGCCGCGCGAAAATGGCCCGCCGTAATGCACCGGGTCCATCACCTTCTTCGATGGCTCGTGTTCGGGAAAGAGGCTGCTGAGAGTGCGGCGCGTGGGGCGGTTCAGGATCACGCCGACGTGGCCGCCATTGGGCCCCGGCGCCGCGAGCAGCACCGTCTGCCGGTAGTCCATGTCGCGGAAAGCGGGATGCGCCACCAGCAGCATCGCCGCATCCTCATCCTGCGCGAGCGCGGGGGTTGCCCATGGCGCCGCACAGGCAAGAAAGGCTAGGGCAATCAACAGTCGCACGGTGCGAACCATTTCGCGAATATTGTAACGCCTGAATTGCGGGTCCGGGGGGCGCGCGAAATCGCGCGCGCGACCAGTTCCTCCCACAGGCCGTCGGTAACCTTGCGAAATACTGTCGCCTCGTCCGCCGGCAGCACGTACCAGCCGTCCTGCGTGAACTCGCTCTGCAGTTGGCGCGGCGCCCAGCCGGAGAACCCGGCGTACAGCCGGTAGGTCGCGTCCGGGTTGGAGAGCATCTGCTTGAGGTTGTCCGCGTGCATCGTCAGGTAGATGTTCTTCAGGACGTGGAACGCCGCCACGGCGGGCGCAGTCTCGGAGCGGACCACGGCGACGATCGCCTGGGGCATCACCGGGCCGCCAAGGTAGATCGGGTCGCGGTAGTTCCGCGTCTCGAACTCCCCGGACAGGAATTGGGACAGCTGCAGGCTGCTTGGACGGTTGATGATCACTCCCACAGTGCTTGCATCTTCCGCCTGGGTGACGAGCACCACGGTCCTGGCGAAATTCGGGTCGCTAAGCGTCGGCTTCGCGACCAGGAAGATGCCGTTGGCAGGCAGGTTCTGCTGCGCGCCTGCGGGTGTGACGGCCCCCAGGACAAGCAGGAGGGCGGCCGTGCGCAGCATGGCTACTTCGGTTTTCCGGAACCGTCCGCTGGGGGCGGCTTGGCTGCGCCGTCGTCAGGCTTGTAGTCGCCGATCACGCCCTTGAGCGGGCAGGCGTTGAATGCGGGGCATTTCTTGCAGCCGGCTACGATCGCGATCGGGCAGAGCGTCATGTCGTGTTCCTTTGCGGTGTCAGCTGAAGGCCTGGATTCCGGTCATGGCTCGGCCGAGGATGAGGGCATGGATGTCGTGCGTGCCCTCGTAGGTGTTCACCACCTCCAGGTTGACGAGGTGGCGCGCGACGCCGAATTCATCCGAGATGCCGTTGCCACCCATCATGTCACGTGCCATACGCGCGATGTCGAGCGACTTGCCGCAGGAATTGCGCTTGAGGATCGAAGTGATCTCCACCGAGGCCGTGCCTTCGTCTTTCATGCGCCCGAGCCTCAGGCAACCCTGCAGGCCGAGGGTGATTTCGGTCTGCATGTCGGCGAGTTTCTTCTGGATCAGCTGGTTCGCCGCGAGCGGCCGGCCGAACTGCTTGCGGTCGAGCACGTACTGGCGGGACCGGTGCCAGCAGTCCTCGGCCGCGCCGAGCGCGCCCCAGGCGATGCCGTAGCGCGCGGAATTGAGGCAGGTGAAGGGGCCCTTTAGGCCGCGCACCTCGGGGAAGGCGTTTTCATCCGGGCAGAACACGCCGTCCATCACGATTTCACCGGTGATGGAAGCGCGCAGGCCTACTTTGCCGTGAATGGCGGGGGCGGAAAGTCCTTTGCTGCCTTTGTCCAGGACAAAACCGCGAATCGCGCCCTCATCATCTTTCGCCCAAACAACAAATACGTCTGCGATTGGCGAATTTGATATCCACATCTTCGAGCCGCTCAGGCTGTAGCCGCCGGCGACCTTCTTCGCGCGCGTCACCATCGAGGCCGGGTCGGAGCCGTGGTTCGGCTCGGTGAGGCCGAAGCAGCCGATCCATTCGCCGCTGGCGAGTTTCGGCAGGTACTTCTTCTTTGTCGCCTCGTTGCCGAATTCGAAGATCGGCACCATCACGAGGGAGGACTGCACACTCATCATCGAGCGGTAGCCCGAATCCACGCGCTCGACCTCGCGCGCGATGAGGCCGTAGCTGACGTAGTTCAGGCCCGGCCCGCCGTACTGCTCCGGGATCGTCGGCCCGAGCAGGCCTAGCGCGCCCATTTCCGGAAAGATCGCCGGGTCGGTTTTCTCATTGCGGAATGCCAGGACCACGCGCGGCGCGAGCTTGTCCTGGCAATAGGCGCGCGCGGCGTCGCGCACCATGCGCTCGTCGTCGGTGAGCTGGTCGTTCAGCAGCAGGGGGTCTTCCCAGACGAACCGGGCCTTGGGCCGTGACTTCAATGGGGCATTCATGGGATTCCTCGCGCGACGATTCCGGAAATTCTACTGTGAGGATTAAACTAGCGCCATGAACGCCCCCGAACAGGTAAAGCAGTATGACCGCACGACCCAGACCGTCGGCAACATCGTGCATCTGGAGCACTTCAACTGCCTGATCAACGACCAGCGCCTGGCGACGCTGTTTTACGTTGTCGCCCTGGGCGGCACCCGCGACCCCTACATCTTCATGGGGCTGGAGAACATGTGGGTCAATTTCGGCCGCACGCAGGTGCACCTGCCCAGCCGCGGTCTCGCGCCCAAGCCGGAAGTCCTGCGCGGCACCGTCGGCTTCGTCGTGCCCGACCTTGAGGCGCTGAAAAAGAACCTCGAATTCGCCGGCAAGGAAATGAAACGCGTCGTGCCGGAAAAAGAAACCCGGTTCTCCTGGCGGGACATGGGGGACACGGTAGAGGCCACCTGTCCCTGGGGCAACCGGATTCGCTGCCATGCGCCGTCGCCCGAGTTTCCACGCACCGAACTCGGCCTCGTCTATGTCGACTTCGACGTGC
>JANNXB010000380.1:0-3379 GCA_031409355.1 Betaproteobacteria bacterium
CGGCACCGCCGCGTCCCCCACTTCGACCGCGAGGTCGCCGCGCGCGACCATGATGCCGTCGCAGGCGTTCATGATGTCCACCAGCGCCGCCGGGGTCACCGCCTCGGCGCGTTCGATCTTGGCGATGAGGAAAGCCTTGCCGCCAGAAGCGCGCAGCAGCTCCCGCGCCATATACATGTCGGCGCCGGTTTTCGGAAATGAAACGGCAAGGTAGTCGGCGTTGATTTTCGCCGCGGTACGGATGTCGTCTATGTCCTTGGGAGTAAGCGCGGGCGCAGTGAGGCCACCTCCCTGCCGGTTGATGCCCTTGTTGTTGGAGAGGAATCCACCATGTCGAACCTTGGTGTGCACTTCCTCGCCGCGCACCTCGGTTACATCCAGAACGATCTTGCCGTCGTCCAGCAGCAGGACCGCACCGGCGGCTACGTCGCGCGGCAGTTCCTTGTAATCGAGGCCGGCGCGCTCGCCGTTGCCCAGCTCGCAGGTGGCGTCGAGGATGAACTTCTGCCCCTTCTCCAGCATGACCCTGCCATCCTTGAACTTGCCGACGCGGATCTTGGGCCCCTGCAGGTCGCACATGATCGCCACAGTGCGCCCGACCTTGCGGCCGATCTCCTTGACCAGCGACGCACGCGCGAGATGGTCGTCCGCGGTGCCGTGGGAGAAATTGAGGCGCACCACGTCCACGCCGGCGCGGATCATGGCCTCAAGAACGGCGGGATCGGATGAGGCAGGCCCGAGGGTGGCGACGATTTTCGTGCTGCGGAGCATGCCTCTAGCCTAAGCCCTTTCCTCGAGCGCCGCTACTGCGGGCAGGACCTTGCCTTCCAGAAACTCGAGGAACGCGCCCCCGGCGGTTGAGATGTAGTCGATGCCATCGGTGACACCGAACTTGTGGATCGCGGCGATGGTGTCGCCGCCGCCGGCAATGGAGAACGCCTTCGAATCCGCGATTGCCCGGGCAATCGTCTCCGTGCCCTTGGCGAACTGGTCGATCTCGAAGACCCCGACCGGGCCGTTCCAGACGATTGTTCCCGCCTCGCCGAGCAGCTTGGCGAGCACGGCCGCGCTCTTCGGCCCGATATCGAGAATCATGTCGTCCGCGGCGACGCCGCGCAATTCGGTGACCGACTCCCGCGCGCGCGCGGACATTTCGCCCGCCACCACGACATCCTCGGGCAGCGGCACCTCGGTCACGGCCATGATTCTTCTTGCGTCCTCGACCAGGCCGGCTTCGGCGAGGGATTTGCCGATCGGATAGCCCTTCGCCAGCAGAAACGTGTTCAGGATGCCGCCGCCAACGATCAGCCGGTCCACCCTCTTCGCCAGCGCCTCCAGCATCGGCAGCTTGGTGGACACCTTGGAGCCGGCGACGATTGCAACCAGCGGGCGCGCGGGATGCGCGAGCGCCTTGCCCAGCGCATCCAGTTCGGCGGACATCAGCGGCCCCGCGCAGGCAATCCTGGCGAACTTTGCGGCGCCGTGGGTCGTCGCCTCCGCGCGGTGCGCGGTGCCGAAGGCGTCGTTGACGTAGACGTCGCAGAGCGCGGCGATCTTCTTCGACAAGCCCTCGTCGTCCGCCTTCTCGCCGACATTGAAGCGGCAGTTTTCAAGCAGGACCACTTCCCCCGGGCTGACCTTCACGCGGTCAGTCCAGTTGGAAATCAGTTCGATTTCAAAACCAAGAAGTTCACCAAGACGCTTTGCAACAGGGGCGAGCGAGTCCCTTTTGTCAAAAACGCCCTCTTTGGGCCTTCCCAGGTGCGAGGTCACCATCACCGCCGCGCCCTTGTCGAGTGCGAGCCGGATTCCCGGAACGGAAGCCCGGATGCGCGTGTCGTCGGTGATGTTGCCGGCGGCGTCCTGCGGGACGTTCAGGTCCGCCCGGATAAAGACCCGCTTGCCGCGCAGTTCCTGGTCGGCAAGTCGTTTGTACTTCATTACTTCGCCTGGTGCAGGGCGACCGTGACGTCCAGCATGCGGTTGGAAAAGCCCCACTCGTTGTCGTACCAGCTCGCGACTTTCACCAGCGTGCCGCCGGAAACCTTGGTCAGCAGGGAATCCACGATCGAGCTGGCCGGGTTGTGGTTGAAGTCGGAGGACACCAGCGGCTCCGTGGTGTATTCGAGGATGCCCTTCAGATCGCCCTCGGCGGCCTGCTTCAGCGCCTGGTTCACGTCGTCTACTGTTGTAGGCTTTTTGGAAATAAAACTCAAATCGACAATCGACACGTTGATCGTCGGCACGCGGATCGCGTAGCCGTCGAGCTTGCCGTTCAGGTGCGGCAGCACCAGGCCGACGGCCGCGGCGGCGCCGGTCTTGGTCGGGATCATGTTCATGCTCGCCGAGCGCGCCCGTCGCAGGTCCGCGTGATACACGTCCGTTAGCACCTGGTCGTTGGTATAGGAATGCACCGTGGTCATGAGGCCCGAAACGATGCCGATCCGATCGTCCAGCGCCTTTGCCAGCGGCGCGAGGCAGTTGGTGGTGCAGGAGGCGTTGGAAATGACGGTATCGGAGCCTTTCAGCTCCTTGTGGTTGACGCCGAACACCACGGTCCGGTCGACGTCCTTTTCGCCGGGCGCGGAGATGATGACCTTCCTTGCGCCGGCAGTGAGGTGCGCGCCCGCCTTCGCCTTGCTGGTGAACAGGCCCGTGCATTCGAGCACGACGTCCACGCCGAGAGCCTTCCAAGGCAGCTTGGACGGATCGCGCTCCGCCACCACCTGGATGTCGCCGCCGTTGACCTTCATGACATTGCCGCTGACTTCCACAGTGCCCTTGAAGCGGCCATGCGCCGTGTCGTACTTCAGCAGGTGGGCGTTGGTCTTCGCATCGCCCAGGTCGTTGATGGCGACGAACTGCAGGTCGTGTTTAGTCTTGCTTGAGTGCGCATTTTCGTAATACGCACGCAGGATGTTCCTGCCGATGCGGCCGAAGCCGTTGATGGCCACCTTGATCGTCATGGGACTACGCTCCTTACCACTTTGGCTACATTCTCCGGCGTGAAGCCGAAGTGCTTGAATAGGTCCGCCGCCGGGGCCGATTCGCCGAAGCGGTCGATACCGACCACCGCGCCCTTCGGATCGCCAACTGCGCCGACATACTTTCTCCAGAAATCCGTTACGCCGGCCTCGATCGCTACCCGGGGAAGTCCCTTGGGCAGCACTTCCGCACGATAGTTCTCGGGCTGCCGGTCGAATACTTCCGTCGAGGGCATGGAAACCACGCGCACGGAAAAATCCAGCAACTTCTGCGCGGCAAGCGCGAGCTGCACCTCCGAGCCGGTGGCGATGAGGATCGCCTTCGCGCCCGGCGCATCCGCAAGGACGTACCCGCCTCGTTGAATTTGATTTGCAACTTCATCCTGCCTTTTCTC
>JANNXB010000381.1:0-6012 GCA_031409355.1 Betaproteobacteria bacterium
TTACCCGCGCTGGCGAGCGCCTCGCGGCACTCGCGCACGATGCGCTCGATGAGTTCCTTGCAGGTGGGGATGTCCTTGATCAGGCCGATCACCATGCCGGCGCTGACGATGCCCGTGTCCACCTCGCCCGTCTGCATCGCGTTGCGCCCCTTCGCGCCCGCCACCAGGTGGCGCACGTCCTCGAAGGCCGCGCCTTTTTTCTCCATCGCCACCACTTCGTCGGACACCGCGTTCTTCAGCACGCGCGAGGTATTGCGCATGGTGCGGAAGATGAGGTTGGTGTCGCGCTCGCCGCCCTTCACCAGCGCCTGCTTCACTTTGTCGTGGATCGGCGCTTCCTTGGTGCACATGAAGCGCGTGCCCATGTTGATGCCCTGCGCGCCCAGCGCCATGCAGGCCGCCATCTGGTAGCCGTCGGCGATGCCGCCCGAGGCCAGCACCGGAATTTTGCAGGCGCGCACCGCGGCCGGGATCAGGATCAGGTTGGTCACGTCGTCCTCGCCGGGGTGGCCGGCGCACTCGAAGCCGTCGATGGAGATGCAGTCCACGCCGCTCCTCTCGGCCGACAGCGCATGGCGCACCGAGGTGCACTTGTGGACCACGGTGATGCCATGCTCCTTGAACTTCGGCGTCACGTCGCGCGGGTTGTTGCCGGCCGTCTCGACGATCTTGATGCCCGACTCGATGATCACCTTGATGTATTCCGCGTACGGCGGCGGCTTGATCGAGGGCAGGATCGTCAGGTTCACGCCGAAGGGCTTGTCCGTCATCCCCCGGCAGCGCTCGATTTCCCTGCGCAGGTCGTCCGGCGTCGGCTGCGTCAGCGCGGTGAGGATGCCCAGGCCCCCGGCGTTCGAGACGGCGGAGGCGAGTTCCGCATAGCCGACCCATTGCATCCCGCCCTGGATGATCGGGTACTGTATGCCCAGCAGTTCGGTGACTTTTGTTTTCATTGCCATAATGTACGGCCTTATTTCCCCGGAGCCTTCGAAATGAATGTGGTTTTCCGTGCTTTCCTTGCCCTACTCATCGCGGCCTCCAGCCCGCTGGCTCTGGCGCAGGCGCAAAAGACTCCGCCCATCTACGAGCCGACCTCGGGGCAGGAAGGCAAGGACGTGGTCTGGGTGCCGACGCCGCAGGTGGTGGTCGACAAGATGCTCGACATGGCCAGGGTGACGAAGGACGATTTTGTCATGGACCTCGGTTCCGGCGACGGCCGCACCGTCATCACCGCCGCCAAGCGCGGCGCGCGCGCCATGGGCGTCGAGTACAACCCGGACATGGTCGAACTCTCCAAGCGCAATGCGGCGAAAGAAGGCGTCAGCGCCCGCGCCACCTTCGCCAAGGCCGACTTGTTCGAGACCGACTTCTCGAAGGCCACCGTGATCACCATGTTCCTGCTGCCGGACATCAACCTGAAGCTGCGGCCGAAGATCCTCGAGCTAAAGCCCGGCACGCGCGTCGTCTCCAACAGCTTCACCATGGCCGACTGGAAGGCGGACGAGACCGCCACGCTGACCGCCGAGCAGGGCTGCAACACCTCCTGGTGCACCGCGCTCTTCTGGATCGTGCCCGCGAAAGCCGCCGGCACGCACAAGCTGCCCAAGGGCGAGCTCGTCCTGAAGCAGGAATTCCAGATGCTCACGGGCACGCTGACCACCGAAGGCCGCACCTACGCGCTGGAAGGCCGCGTGCGCGGCGAGGACGTGAGCTTCAAGGCCGGCGGGAAAGAGTACCGCGGGCGCATGAACGGCAAGGCCCTAGAGCTGCGCTAGAAGAATCCCGGAGCCCCTGGAATGCCCGCCCTTGCGTTGTTCCGCAGTACCGCCATAGCCCTCCTGCTCGCCGCGGCCCCGGCCTTCGCGCAGACGTACTCGCCGCAGTCCGGCCAGGCCGGCAAGGACGTTATCTGGGTGCCGACGCCGCAGGCGCTGGTCGATAAGATGCTGGAAATGGCGAAGGTCACGCCGAACGACTACGTCATCGACCTGGGTTCGGGCGACGGCCGCCTCGTCATCACCGCCGCCAAGCGCGGCGCGCGCGCCCTCGGCATCGAGTACAACCCCGACATGGTCGAACTCTCCAGGCGCAACGCCGCGCAGGAAGGCGCGGGCGCCAAGGCCAGCTTCGTCAAGGCGGATATCTTCGAGTCCGATTTCTCGCGGGCCACCGTCATCACCATGTTCCTGCTGCCGAGCCTGAACCTGAAGCTGCGGCCGAAGATCCTCGGCCTGAAGCCCGGCACGCGCATCGTCTCCAACAGCTTCAACATGGACAGCTGGAACCCGGACGAAACCGCGGTCCTCGGCGCCGCCTTCGACTGCACCTCCTTCTGCACCGCCTACTACTGGGTCGTTCCCGCCAAGGTCGCCGGCAGCTACAAGGTGCCGCAGGGCGATCTCGTCCTGCAGCAGACCTTCCAGATGCTCTCCGGCACCCTGACCACCGGCGGCAAGGCCGTTCCGGTCGAAGGCAAGGTGATCGGCGAAGAGATCATCCTCTCAGCCGCCGGCAAGGAATACCGCGGCAGGTTCCAGGGACGAATCCTGGAGCTGCGCTGAACATGCGCGCCGCTCCCCTCCTCGCCGCGCTGGTCATCGCGCTAAGCACCTCTGCCTGCGCGCAGTCGCCGCTTGCCTACCAGCCCACGCCCTTCCAGGTCGGCAAGGATGTCGTCTGGGTGCCCACGCCGCAAAGCCTGGTCGACAAACTGCTCGACCTCGCCAGGGTGACCAAGGAGGACTTCGTCATGGACCTCGGTTCCGGCGACGGCCGCCTCGTCATCACCGCCGCCAGGCGCGGCGCGCGCGCCATGGGCGTCGAGTACAACGAGGACCTGGTCGATCTCTCCAAGCGCGCGGCGGAGAAGGAAGGCGTCAGCGAGCGGGCCGTGTTCGTCAAGGCGGACCTGTTCGAGACCGACTTCTCGCGCGCCACCGTCATCACCATGTTCCTGCTGCCCGAGCTGAACCTCAGGCTGCGGCCAACGATCCTCGCCCTCAGGCCCGGCACGCGCGTCGTCTCCAACACCTTCACCATGGGCGACTGGCTGCCGGACGAAACCGCCAAGCTGACCTCCGCCGATGGCTGCAGCTCCGCCTACTGCACCGCCCTCTTCTGGGTCGTGCCCGCGCGCGTCGCCGGCATCCACGCCCTGCCGGGCGGCGGCGAGCTCGTCCTGCTGCAGGAATACCAGCGGCTCTCCGGCAGCCTGACTGTCGAGGGCAGGAAGGTACCGATCGAAGGCAGCGTGCGCGGCCTGGACGTGCGCTTCAAGGCCGGCGGCAAGGACTACCTCGGCCGGTGGAACGGGAAGATCGTGGAACTGCGCTAGGTTCCGCGCCGGGCTTCAGCGCAGCAGGTAATACGCCAAGTATCCGAGGATGACCACGCACGAGCCCACGACGTAGAGATTGTCGATGGTCAGATACGGTTCCGGGCGAGGCGATCGAAACATGCCTCACCCTACCCTTGCGGTGCCGCGCGCACCGTGCGTCTCCACACACAAATCGGGGTCCGATTAAAATCCGGGTCACATGCTCTTTCTTGTCATCAGCAGTCCCCGCCCCGAGCGTCCATCCATGGTTGCGAAATACCGCCAGGCCTATTGGCGCTGGATCGCGCCGAAGCTCAAGTCGAAGCAGGCGCTGTTCGCGTATCCGAAGGTGGGGCGCGGCGTGGCGGTGGCGTTCGACGTGCGCTCGCACGAGGAGCTGCACGCGCTGCTGAACGAATGGGCGGACATCATTCCGGCGGAATTCGAGGTGATTGCGCTCATCGATCCCGCGAAGGCGAGGAAGTTTCTGTCGAAGAAGCGGGCGTGAGCGTGCCCGGGATGCCGCCGAAGAAGGCGAGCATCCGCCAGGTGGTGGCGACGATGTTCTTCGCCCTGATCGCGATCGGCCGCAAGAACACCTGGCACAAGGACGGCGCGACGGTGACGTTCGCGCAGGTGGTGGTGGGCGCCTTCGTCGGCTTGCTGGTGCTGATCGCGCTGCTTAGCGCGCTGGTCTGGCTCGCGATGCGCTGACCATGTAAATCGGGCCTGACCCCGATTTTCCTACTGCTTTAGCACCCGGCCGATGACCTCGGCGAGCTGGTTCTTGCTGTAGGGCTTGGTGATGTAGCCGTCGGCGCCGAGGGCGAGTCCGTTGCGGATGTCGACCAGCTCGGCCTTCGCCGTGAGCAGCACGATCGGCAGCGCGGAAAATTCCGGGCGGGCGCGCAACTTGGCGAGGATGTCGAAGCCGTTGCCGTCCGGCAGCATGACGTCGAGCAGCAGCAGGTCCGGACGCGCCTGCTGGCGCAGATAGCGCGAGAGCGCCTTGGCGTGATCGACGCTGTGCACCTGGTAGCCCGCCATGGTCAGCCGCAGCTCGCCGAGCGCCAGCTGGTCGAGATCGTCCTCCACCAGCAGGATCACGGTATCGGCCGGCGCCTTGCCGAGCGGCGCCAGGTTGGCGATGCGGTCCGCCGAGAGAAAGGACCCCTCGCGCAGCAGCGTCGCGCTGCCGAGCACCGTCGACTTGGCGAGGCGTTTACTGTCCTCGTCGTTCAGCGGCGGCAGGAACGGCAGGCGCCCGCCGGAGAAGGTGATCGCATCGAGGTCGCCCGCCTCGTGCGTCGTGACCATGTTCAGGTCCTCGAGCTCTTTCAGCCACTCGTCGATCAGCTGGTCGGAGAAGCGGCGCAGCCGCCCGCGGAGCACATCCTCGTGGCCACCGGCCTCGATGAAGGCGAGGATCCGCTTGTAGTCCTGGGGGAAATTGACCTCGAGGGGAAAATCGCCCTCGCCAAACTCCGACTTGAGGGCGTCCTGTCCTTCGGCGGTGAGGGAATAGACCAGGGCCATGGGTCGGGATTCTGGACGATGCGCCCTCCGCTGCCTAGGGGCCCGGCCAACATCGCTGCCAATTTGACACTTGTCAGCTTTTAGCAAGGACTTGGCGACATGTTTTATGGACAATGAGCCGATGAAACGCCTCCTAGCCGTTCTCTGCACGCTCCTTCTCGCCGGCAACTGCCTCGCGCAGGACTACCCGAACAAGCCCGTGCGCTTCATCGTGCCCTACGCGCCGGGCGGCAGCTCCGACATACTCGCGCGCACGCTGGGGCAGAAGCTTGCGGAGGCGATGGGACAGCCCTTCATCATCGACAACCGCCCCGGCGCGGGCAGCATGGTGGGCACCGAAGTCCTGGCCAAGTCCCCGGCCGACGGCTACACCATCATCCTCTCTGACATGCCGCACTCGATCAATCCGAGCATCCATCCCAAGGTGCCCTACGACCCGGTGAAGGATTTCTCGCCGGTGAGCGTGATCGGCGTGTCGCCGATGTTCCTGTTCGTGCATCCGTCGTTCGAGGCGAAGAGCGTGAAAGAGCTCATCGCGCTCGCCAAGGCCCAGCCGAGCAAGCTCGCCATCGCCTCCGGCGGCAACGGCGCGACCACGCACCTCGTCGCCGAGCTGCTGCAGGCGAGCGCCGGCATCAAGCTCACGCACGTGCCCTACAAGGGCGCAGGGCCGGCCATTGCCGATGTCGCCGCCGGCCAGGTGCCGATCACCTTCACCTCGATGGCGACCGCCGCGTCCCTGGTCAAGGCCGCTCGCCTGCGCGTCCTCGGCGTGACGAGCAGCAAGCGCCTCGCCGCCTTCTCTGATGTTCCGACCTTCGAGGAAAGCGGCCTGACCGGCCTCACCTTCGAGCACTGGTGGGGCGTCATGGCGCCCGCGCGCACGCCGCCAGCGATCGTCGCAAAGCTGCACGACGAAATCGTCAAGGCGCTCGCCGCGTCCGACGTGCGCGAGCGCTTCACCACGCTGGCCGTCGAGCCGCGCACCAACTCACCGGAAGAATTCCGTGCACTGATCCAATCCGACCTCGTCCGCTGGGCGAAGGTCGTGCGCGATGCCGGCATCAAGCTCGAGTAAGGCCCGCCTCCCCGAGATCCTGCGCGCCCTGGAGGCCGACGCGGGGATGCTCGCGGATTTCAACGCCCTCTGCGACTTCGGC
>JANNXB010000382.1:0-2294 GCA_031409355.1 Betaproteobacteria bacterium
GCGAACCTGAAGCAGATCGAAACGGCGCTGGACGTGGAAATCGCGCGCCGCGGGGCGCATTTCTCGGTGCGCGGCGAACGCCCGCGGGCCGAGCGCGCCGCGCGTGCCATCGAAGCCTTCTACGGCCAGGCGGCGAACGAACTCAGCATCGATGACGTGCAGCTCGGCCTGGCCGAAGTCCTGCAGCAAGGCTTTCCCGGGAAGGACGAACACAAATCACCGCTGCTGACGCGCCGGCCGGATCTGCATGGCCGCACGCCGCAGCAGGTAAAGTACATCGAGAGCATCCTCGCCCACGACATCACGCTTGGCGTCGGCCCCGCAGGCACCGGCAAGACGTTCCTCGCGGTCGCCTGCGCGGTGGATGCGCTGGAACGTGAACAGGTGAAGCGCATCGTGCTGGTGCGCCCTGCAGTGGAAGCGGGCGAGCGGCTCGGCTTCCTGCCGGGCGACCTCGCGCAGAAGGTGGATCCCTACCTGCGGCCACTGTACGACGCGCTCTACGACCTCGCCGGCTTCGACCGGACCGCGAAACTGCTGGAGAAAGGCACCATCGAGCTCGCGCCGCTCGCCTACATGCGCGGGCGCACCCTCAATCACTCATTCATCATCCTCGACGAGGCGCAGAACACCACGCCCGAACAGATGAAGATGTTCCTCACGCGCATCGGCTTCGGCGCCAAGGCCGTGGTCACCGGCGACGTGACGCAGATCGACCTCGGGCGCGGGCAGAAGAGCGGCCTGATCGAGGCGCGGCGCATCCTGGCCGGCATACGCGGCATCGCGTTCACCGACTTCACAGCCGCCGACGTCGTGCGCCATCCGCTGGTGGCGCGGATCATCGATGCCTACGAAAAAGACGCCGACGCGGCGCCGCCCCGGAAGTAAGGTCGTGGTGCAGCGCGCGGCGGCCGGCGCTCCCGCGGCCGCCTTGCTGCGCAAGTTCGCACTTGCTGCGATTGTCCCGGGATTTGAGGTGACCTTGCGCGTGGTCGGCAGGGCCGAAGGCCGCCTGCTAAACGGCGGCTTTCGAAAGCGCAACTACGCCACCAACGTGCTCTCGTTTCCATACGGCCGCCGTCACGGCGACGTGGTGCTGTGCCATCCGGTGATCTGCAAGGAAGCGAAAGAGCAGCGCAAATCTCTCGCAGCCCACTACGCGCATCTCGTGGTGCACGGAATCCTGCACTTGCGCGGCCACGACCACCTGCGCAAGACCGAGGCGGAGCGCATGGAGCGCATGGAAATCCGCGTCCTGCGGCGCCTCGGGTTCGGCGATCCGTATTCGTAACAAGCGACGGTAAAATAGCCGCTCCCTCCCGCCAATGACCGATCCCGCCCGTCCGACCCTGCTCGAACGCCTTTCCGCGCTGATCCTGCGCGAGCCTTCGGACCGCGCCGGCCTGGTGCAGCTGCTGCGCTCGGCCTACCAGAGGAATCTGCTGGACGCGGATGCGCTGTCGATCGTCGAGGGCGCGCTCACCGTGTCCGAAATGCAGGTGCGCGACATCATGATCCCGCGCGCGCAGATGGACGTGATCGACATCAACGAGGCGGTCGACCAGTTCATGCCGCAGGTGATCAGCTCGGCCCACTCGCGCTTCCCGGTGATCGGCCAGAACCGCGACGACGTCATCGGCGTGCTGCTCGCCAAGGACCTGCTGCGCCACTACGCCGGCGAGGAGCAGTTCAACGTGCGCGAAATGCTGCGCCCGGCGATCTTCGTGCCCGAGTCCAAGCGCCTGAACGTGTTGCTAAGGGAGTTCCGCGCCAGCCGCAACCACATGGCGATCGTGGTGGACGAGTACGGCGGCGTGGCGGGCCTCGTGACCATCGAGGACGTGCTCGAACAGATCGTGGGCGACATCGAGGACGAGTACGACTTCGACGAGGCGAGCGACAACATCCTGCCAGAACCTGGCGGGCGCTTCCGGGTCAAGGCACTGACGCAGATTGCCGACTTCAACACCGCCTTCGGCACCGAGTTCCCGGACGAGGAGCACGACACGGTGGGCGGCCTAGTGATCGCGCACCTGGGCCGGCTGCCCAAGCGCGGAGAGACGCTCTCCATCGCCGGTCTAAAGTTCCAGGTGCTGCGCGCCGACAGCCGGCGCGTCTATACGCTGATCGTCGAGAAACCGAAGACGTGAAGAGAAAATCGGGGTCAGGGTGATGTAAACCCGTCGATGCAACACCTTTGATTCAATTGAATCGTGGAGGTGTTGCATGTCGAGAAGAGGATTTACAGCCCAGGAACGGGCTGCGCTGTGGAGGAGTTGGAAGTCTGGGCTGAC
>JANNXB010000383.1:0-2749 GCA_031409355.1 Betaproteobacteria bacterium
AGCCAGGCTGCCGGAGTGATACAGTAGGGACACAGGGATAAATCCACTTAGGAGGAAGGCCATGAAGTTGAAACTCGGTTTGTTCGCACTGGTGTTCGCCGGGTCCGCGTTCGCGCAGACCCAGGGCGTGTCCAAGGGCGAAATCGTCATCGGCACCATGCAGGACCTGTCGGGCCCGATCGTTGCGTTCTCCAAGCAGCTGGTCGCCGGCATGAACATGCGCGTCGACGAACAGAACGCGCTCGGCGGCGTCAACGGCCGCAAGTTGAAGCTGGTGGTCGAGGACCACGGCTACGACCCGAAGAAGGCCGTGCTGGCGACCCAGAAGCTGGTGCAGAAGGACAAGATCTTCGCCATGGTGGGCACCATCGGCACGCCGACGGCGCTGCCCTCGATGCCGATCCTGTTCGAGAAGAACATCCCGCACCTCTTTCCGCTGACCGCGGCGCGCGAGATGTACGAGCCGCTGCACAAGCTCAAGTATTCCTTCGCCGCGACCTACTTCGACCAGATGAAGGCGGGTGTGAAGCACCTCGTCAAGTTGAAGGGCTCGAAGAAGGTCTGCACGATGTACCAGGATGACGACTTCGGCGCCGAGGTGATGCGCGGGGCCGAGGCCGGACTGAAGGACATCAACATGCCGCTGGCCGAGAAGACCACCTACAAGCGCGGCGCGACGGAATTCTCGTCGCAGATCTCGCGCATGAAGGACGCGAACTGCGACCTCGTGGTGCTCGGCACCATCATCCGCGAGACGCTGGGGGCGATCGGCACCGCGCGCAAGCTCGGCTGGGGCGTGGATTTCATGGGCTCGTCGGCAGCCTACACCGAGCTGATCCACAAGCTCGGCGGCCCGGCCATGAATGGCTTCTATGCGACCAACACCATCAACATGCCCTACCTGGACGACGCTTCCTCCAATGTGCGCGGCTGGGCGCAACGCTACAAGGACAAGTACAAGGAAGACCCGGCGGTATTCTCGGTGTACGGCTACCAGGTGATCGATCTGTTCATCCAGATTGCCACCAAGACCGGCCCGAAACTGACGACCGACAATTTCATCAACACGCTCGACAATTTCTCCTCGCCGCGCGACATGTTCGGCGCCGACTCGATGAGCTTCACCAAGACCAAGCACCTCGGCTCCAACCGCTCGCGCCTGTCGCAGATTCAGAACGGCAAGTGGACGCCGATCACCGACTACATCACCGACTAGCAATCGGGGTCAGAGCCCGAAAGGAAAACGGCGCCCGCGAGGCGCCGTTTTTCTTGCCATGAAGCAGCTAAAACTCATCCTTGCAGTCCTGGCCGTCAATTTCCTGCTGCTCGCGGCAGGCGTGGTGGCGGTCGAGCTCATTTTCGGCGGCTGGCTGGATTCGCGGCAGCTGAATCGCCTGAACATCCTAAAGGATCGCGTCTATAAGCACGATGTTTCCGCGCTGTATCAGACCGACAAGCCGCTCGTCACCTACACCCGCGACCGCCACGGCCTGCGCGGCAGCTATGGCAGCCCGGCCGATATCCGCATCCTTACGGTCGGCGGCAGCACGACTGACCAGCGCCACATCCGCGACGGCGAAACCTGGCAGGACGCGCTGCAGCGGCGCTTCGCCAAGGCCGGGCTGACCGTGCCCGTCGCCAACGCGGGCGTCGACGGGCAATCCAGCTTCGGCCACCTCGCGAATTTCAGATGGTGGTTCCCGGACGTCCCGGGCCTGGCGCCGGAGTACATCCTCTACTACGTCGGCCTGAACGACTACCACAAGGATGCCGCCGACCGCTTCGACCGGTACGTGGCCGAGAGCGGAAGCCCGACCGTCGGGGAGCGCATCCGCGACAACAGCGCCACCTGGCACCTCTTGAAGACGCTGCAGGGCGTCTACAAGGCGCTGGTGGTGTCGAAGATCGGGCACCAGCGAGTGAAGTTCGACGAGCTAAAATGGGTGCGAGAGCCGCTGCAGCGCGACTACGATTTCGTGGCGCCGAGGGTGGATGCCTATGCCGCCCGCCTGAGATTGCTTGCCGACCTGACCAGGCAGTCCGGCGCGATTCCGGTTTTCGTTACCCAGCCGTCGCGGCACTCCCGTGCCGCGCCCGGAGGAATCGAAGGCCATGCAGGCGAGAACCTCTTTGATGGCCGCCGCATCAACGGTCTCGATTTTCGCCATGTGATGCAGAAATTTGACGGTGCCATGAAGTCCGTCGCCGCGGAGAAGGGCGCCCTGGTTGTGGACCTGGCGAGCCGCCCGGAATGGGTGGATGCGGATTTCTACGACCTGGTGCACATGACGCCGCAGGGTGCGGAAAAGGTCGGTGCCTTCCTGTACGAAGCCCTCAAGGCTCAGGTGGCGCCAGAACGCCGGCGCTAACCCACCACGTACGCCGCGCCGCCGGTCGAGATGAGTTCGCCCTCGTCGTTGTGCAATTCCATGTGCGTGACCGCGATGCGGCTGCCCTTGCGGACGATGCGCGCGGTGGCAATGAAGTATTTGCCGCGCCCGGGGCGCAGGTAATCGACGCGCAGGTCGATGGTGCCCATGTTGGGGAACGAGGTCGGCGTGATATCGGCGTCCTTCGCCAGCGAAAGCATGATGGCGAACCCGCCCGCCACGTCCAGCGTCGCCGAGATCACGCCGCCGTGCAGGATCTGGCGCGACGGGTTGCCCACCAGCTCGGGCCGCATCTCGAAGCGCAGCTTCGGCGCCTCGGGGTCGAAGGACTCCACCTTCAGCCCGAGGTGCCTGTTGAA
>JANNXB010000384.1:0-7598 GCA_031409355.1 Betaproteobacteria bacterium
GCCGGGCTCCTGCACGTTGCCGCTGCCTGGAATCATTACCGACATCGTCGATGAAACCGGCAACTCCGTGGGCAGGGGCAAGGGCGGAATCCTGGTCATCAAGCGACCCTGGCCCTCGATGATCCGCACCATCTGGGGCGATCCGGAGCGTTTCAAGAAGAGCTATTTCCCCGAGGATTTCCAGGGCAGGTACTACCTCGCAGGCGACGGCGCCAGCACCGACGCGGAGGGTTACTACCGCATCATGGGCCGCATCGACGATGTGCTGAACGTTTCCGGCCACCGCCTCGGCACGATGGAGATCGAGTCTGCGCTGGTAGCGAATTCGAAACTGGTGGCGGAGGCCGCGGTGGTCGGGCGGCCGGATGACCTCACGGGCGAGGCGGTGTGTGCGTTCGTGGTTCTGAAGGGCGCGCGCCCGACCGGCGCCGAAGCGCAGAGGATCGCCAAGGAACTGCGCGACTGGGTCGGCAAGGAAATCGGCGCCATCGCCAAGCCCAAGGACATCCGCTTCGGCGACAATTTGCCGAAAACGCGCTCTGGCAAAATCATGCGCCGTCTATTGCGTTCGATCGCGAAGGGCGAAGAGATCACCCAGGACGTGTCCACGCTCGAGAATCCGGCGATCCTCGAGCAGTTGAAGCAGCCGCTCTGATGCAGCAGACCGAGGCGAAGGGACAGCGGCTGATCGCGCTGTTCATCCTCGGCAGCCTGCTGTTCAACTATCCGGTCCTGTCGCTGTTCAATGTCGCGGCCGAAGTTCTGGGCGTGCCGGTGTTGTACGCCTATATCTTCGCGGCTTGGACGCTACTGATCGCGCTGATGGCGTTCGCGGCCGAGTCGCGGCGCTGAGCCAGCGGGACTAGCGCCGTGCTGCAGGGACACGTAATCGTCCTGGTGGCGTTCGCCTACCTGGGCCTGCTGTTCGGCATCGCGTACTACGCCGACAAGCGCGCCGACGCCGGGCGCTCGATCATCGCCAACCCTTATATCTACGCGCTGTCGCTGGCGGTCTACGCCACGGCCTGGACCTTCTACGGTTCGGTGGGGCGGGCGGCGAGCGACGGTATCGGTTTTCTGCCGATCTACCTCGGCCCGACGCTGATGATCGCGTTGTGGTGGCTGGTGATGCGCAAGATCATCCGCATCAGCAAGAACAACCGCATTACGTCGCTCGCGGATTTCATCGCCTCCCGCTACGGCAAGAGCGCGCTGCTGGGCGGCCTGGTGACGGTGATTGCGGTAATCGGCATCCTGCCCTACATCTCGCTGCAACTGAAGGCGATCGCCACTAGCTACGCGATCCTGCTGCAGTATCCGGAGATCACGATGCCGGCGAGCGCAGGGGCGGCGCCGCTGGGTGCCGACACCGCCTTCTGGGTGGCGCTGATCCTCGCTGCGTTCACGATCCTGTTCGGCACCCGGCACCTGGATGCCGCCGAGCACCATGAGGGCATGGTGGCGGCGATTGCCTTCGAATCGCTGGTCAAACTGCTGGCGTTTCTCGCAGTGGGCCTGTTCGTCACCTACGGCATGTACGACGGGCTGGGCGATATTTTCGAGCGCGCTCGTGCCAGCGAGCAGCTCAGTCGCCTGCTGACTCCGCTGGAGGGCGTCGCGGGCAGCTACGCAAACTGGGTGTGGCTGACGATCCTGTCGATGCTTGCGATCATGTTCCTGCCGCGCCAGTTCCAGGTGGCCGTGATCGAGAACAAGGACGAGCGGCACTTGAACAAGGCGATCTGGCTGTTCCCGCTCTACATGCTGGCGATCAACATCTTCGTGCTGCCGATCGCCTTTGGCGGCAACCTGCGTTTTCCGGACGGCAACGTGGATGCCGACACCTTCGTGCTGACCCTGCCGATGGCGGCGAAGCAGGAGGGGCTTGCGTTGCTGGTGTTCATCGGCGGCCTCTCCGCGGCTACCGGCATGGTGATCGTGGAAACCATCGCGCTCTCGACCATGGTGTGCAACGACCTGGTGATGCCGGTGCTGCTGCGTCTGAAGTCCCTCCGCCTTGCCGAGCGGCGCGACCTCACCGCGCTGCTGCTGGGCATCCGGCGCGGCGCAATCGTGCTAATGCTGATGCTCGGCTATCTCTATTTTCGGCTCGCGGGTGAGGCCTATGCGCTGGTGTCGATCGGACTGGTGTCGTTTGCCGCGGTCGCACAGTTCGCGCCGGCCCTGCTCGGGGGAATTTTCTGGAAAGGCGGCACCCGCGATGGCGCGTTCTGCGGCCTGAGCGCGGGCTTCGGCGTGTGGGGCTACACGTTGCTGCTGCCTGCGCTGGTGCGCTCGGGCTGGCTGCCTGCAGGCCTGATCGAGCACGGTCCCTGGGGCATCGAACTGCTTAAACCACTTCAGCTGTTCGGCCTCACCGGGCTGGACCAGATCACCCACGCCATGATCTGGAGCATGATCGCCAACGTCGGCTCCTATGTCGCGGTGTCGCTGTTTGGCAGCCGCGATCCGCAGGAGGCGCGGCAGGCGAGCGTGTTCGTGGACGCCTACCTGCAGGGCGATACCCCCGGGGCGCCGTTCTGGCGCGGCACCGCGTCGGCAAGCGAGTTGCATCGCCTGCTGACGCGCTTTATTGGCGCGGATTCGGCCGACGCCGCGTTCCGCGAATTCGCGCGAAACCGCAACCTTGTGTGGCCGGGCGGCGAGTTGCAGGCCGATGCCAATCTGGTGCATTTCGTGGAGATGCAGCTTGCGGGGGCAATCGGTGCGGCTTCGGCTCACATCATGGTTGCTTCCGCCGTGAAGGAAGAAGCGCTGTCCATCGAGGAAGTGCGTGAGATGCTCGATGAAGCCTCCCAGGTCATCGTCTACAGCCACCGGCTGGAGCAGAAATCGCGCGAACTAGAGCGCGCCACCGAGGAACTGCGCGGCGCCAACGAACGGCTGAAGGAGCTCGACCGCCTGAAGGACGATTTCGTCGCCACGGTGTCGCACGAACTGCGTACGCCGCTGACCGCAATCCGGACGTTCTCGCAGATCCTGCGCGACAACCCCGGCCTCGATCCCGCCGAGCGCGCCCGGCAGCTCGGCATCGTCATCAAGGAGAGCGAGCGCCTGACGCGGCTGATCAACCAGATCCTGGATATCTCGAAGCTGGAGTCGGGCAACGTGGAGTGGCATCCGGGACCCGTGGACATGAAGGAGATCGTCGAGGACACGGTGTCGGCAATGAGCGAACTGTTCAAGGAAAAAAACATCGAGCTCTACAAGCGCGTCCCGGAACGCGTGCCCCTGGTGACGGCGGACCTCGACCGCATCGTGCAGGTCATGCTCAACCTGCTGTCGAACGCGGAGAAGTTCTGCCACCCGCGTCGCGGCAAAGTGGAGATCGCGCTCTCGGAGGCGCGCGGATTCCTGCGCGTGGACGTGCTCGACAACGGCGGCGGCATCGACACCGCCGACCAGGAATTGATCTTCGAGCGCTTCAGGCGAGCCGGGGATTCCCTTGCGGGCAAACCGCATGGCACCGGCCTCGGATTGCATATCTGCCGCCGCATCGTCGAGCGCCTCAATGGCCGCATCTGGGTGGAGAGCGGACGGGCCGGGGAGACCTGCATTTCGTTCACACTGCCGCTCGCACGGTAGGCCAGTGGTGCGCTGCACCGCAGCATTGTTGCTTTGCATCAAAGCGTTACGTTAAAAACTGTAAGACCTATGTAAGCTTTACAACTCAGGATACGGGAGGCATTCATCCAGGGAGGGAGTGATGGAACTCACACAAAAACACCAAGAATATTGGCGCAAGAACCTCGTCATGACGGGGATCCTGCTGCTGGTCTGGTTCATCGTCACGTTCGTCGAAGCCTGGTACGCCAGGGAACTCAACGCCTTCACGTTCTTCGGCTTCCCTTTCGGCTTCTACATGTCAGCGCAGGGATCCCTCGCGATCTACGTGATCACTATCGGCTTCTACGCCTGGTACATGCGTAAGCTCGACCTCGAATACGGCGTTGACGAAGGAGATCTCGAATGAGCACCGGCACCTTCTCGCACTCGGCCTTCAACAGCCAGCTCAAGAAGTACTACACCTTCTACGCCGGCGGCTTCATCGCCTTCGTCATCCTGCTCGCCATCGCCGAGCAGATGGGCATGTCGCGCCAGTGGATCGGTTACTGGTTCCTGTTCGCCACTATCGGCCTGTATGCCGGCATCGGCATCATGGCCCGCACCTCGGACGTGTCCGAGTACTACGTCGCCGGACGGCGTGTGCCAGCGTTCTTCAACGGCATGGCGACCGGCGCGGATTGGATGAGCGCCGCCTCGTTTATCGCCATGGCAGGCGGCCTGTTCCTCGGCGGTTTCGACGGCCTCGCGTTCGTGATGGGCTGGACCGGCGGCTACTGCCTGGTGGCGTTTCTGCTCGCGCCCTACCTGCGCAAGTTCGGCCAGTTCACCATTCCGGACTTCCTCGCCGAGCGCTACGGCGGCAATGTCGTACGCAGCATCGGCGTGATTGCCGCGATCACCTGCTCGTTCGTGTACGTGATCGCTCAGATCTACGGCGTTGGCCTCATCACCAGCCGGTTCACCGGCTTGGAGTTCGGCGTCGGGGTATTCGTCGGCCTCGGCGGCATCCTGGTCTGCTCGATGCTGGGCGGGATGAAGGCGGTGACCTGGACGCAGGTTGCGCAGTACATCATCCTGATCATTGCCTACCTGACGCCAGTGGTCTGGCTGGGTATCAAGCACACCGGCATCCCGGTGCCGCAGATCGCCTACGGCTACACGCTGCAGAAGGTCGGCGACCTGGAGAAGAAGATCAACGCGGATCCGAAGGAGCTGGAGGTCCGCAAGATCTTCACCGAACGCGCGGCAGCGGCGAAGGCCAATCTCAGCAATGTCGACAAGGCCTACGCGGACGGCAAGGTGAAGCTGGAGCAGGATCTGGCTGCCGCCAAGTCGGCCAACAACGCTGCACAGGCTGCCTCTGCGGAGAAAGCGCTCACCGCCTATCCCAAGGATGCGGCCGCAGCGAAAGCGGTGTGGACCCGCGAGCAGGGGCTGGCGGCTCGCGCGGCTCCGGTGCGTGCCCACGCGCAGCCCTACCCCGGCAAGGATGAAGCGGCGCAGAACACTGCGCGGTTGAACTTCATCGGCATCGTGTTTTGCATGATGTTCGGCACTGCAGCCTTGCCGCACATCCTGATGCGGTACTACACGACGCCGAGCGTGCAGCAGGCCAGGGTTTCCGTTTTCTGGTCCCTGTTCTTCATCTTCCTGCTGTATTTCACGGCGCCCTGCCTCGCGGTGTTGGCGAAGTTCGACATGTATACGAACCTCGTCGGAAGCAGTTTCGCGGCCCTGCCTGCATGGGCGGCAAACTGGGCGAAGGTGGACCCGACGCTGCTGAACATCACCGACTGGAACAAGGACGGGATCGTTCAGTGGGCCGAAGTCGTGATCGGTCAGGACCTGATCGTGCTGGCGACGCCTGAAATTGCGGGCCTGCCGTACGTGGTGTCCGGCCTGGTGGCGGCGGGCGGTCTGGCCGCGGCGCTGTCGACCGCGGACGGCCTGCTGCTGACCATCGCCAATGCGCTGTCGCACGACCTGTACTACAAGATGATCGACCCGTCCGCTTCGACGACCAAGCGGGTGACGATCTCGAAGGTCCTGCTGATCGTGGTGGCAATCGCGGCTGCCTGGGTGACCTCGTTCAAACCGGGAGACATCCTGTTCCTGGTCGGTGCGGCGTTCTCGCTGGCGGCGTCGGCGTTCTTCCCACCGTTGGTGATGGGCGTGTTCTGGAAGCGCGCCAACACCCCGGGAGCGATTGTCGGCATGCTGGCGGGGCTGGGCATCTGCGTGTACTACATGATGCGCACTTACCCGTTCTTCACCAACATGGGCGTGCCGAAGATGGACTTGTGGTGGGGGCTGAACCCGATTTCGGCCGGCATGATCGGCCTGCCGGTCGGGGTGCTGACCATCTGGATCGTCAGCCTGCTGACCGCGCCGCCGTCCAAAGAAGTCCAGGAGCTGGTGGAGCACGTCCGCTACCCGCACCTGAAGGGCGACAGCATGGTGAGCGAAGCGCGGTAAGTCCCGCGCCTTCGGAAAAAGGCCCGCTTCGGCGGGCCTTTTTATTTACACCACCAGGTCCTTGACGAGATATTCGAGCTCGCCAGTGCCGGACTCTCGGATCAGGCGGCGGGCCATCCTCGGATCGAAACGCACCAGATGCAACGCCACTTCTTTGACCCGGGCGGCGTTGCCGAGCGTGTGGTGCGCCATGCCGAGCGCGTACCAGGCGTGCGGGTTCATCGGCTGCAGCGTGGCCGCCTCGTGAAGCGCCGCGGCGGCCTCGGCGTGCCGGCCCAGCGCGGCCTGCGCCATGCCGAGGCCGTACCATGCGCGGTCCAGCCCCGGCCGCAGCCGCGTCGCTTCGCGCAGCGCCGCCACCGCGTCTTCGTGACGGCCGAGCTTGTCGAGCGCGAATCCAAGGTTGAAGTGCGTCGCGGCATTGCCAGGCTCCGCCTGCAAGGCACACCGGAACAGCGTCTCAGCCTCGCCATAGCGCTGTTCCGCGGCGAGCAGGTAGGCGGCACGGCCTGCGGCGCGCGCGAAGCCGGGCTGCGCTTCCAGCGCGTCCTTGTAGGCGGCAACCGCGGCGGCCTTGACGCCGAAGGCCTCCAGCACGCGTCCCCGCAGGTAATATCGCCAATGGTTCATTGTTGATCCCATGTACGAGACTATCGTAATTCTCAAGGCGCTGACCGAGATTGCGGGCGTGGCCTTCCTCGGCCAGGGCGTGCTGTGGGTGATCGCCGGTGCGAAGCGCCAGGAGAACGTGGTCTACAAGATGTTCAAGACGCTCACCTCGCCCGTGACCCGGGTGACGCGACTCATCACGCCGCGCATCATCATCGACGCACATATCGGCCTGGTGGCCTTCTTCCTGTTGACCGTGCTGTGGCTGATCCTGACCGTGGCGAAGGTCAAGATGGTGCTGGACGCCTCGGCTGGCGCATCCTGATACCGCCGGCTGATAGAATCCCGCTTCGCCACACCCCGGAGAGATGGCCGAGCGGCTTAAGGCGCACGCTTGGAAAGCGTGTGTACGCTAATCACGTACCGTGGGTTCGAATCCCACTCTCTCCGCCAGAATTGATCAGTTCCCATTCGTTGCCGCACTTGCGGCAGCGTACCTGGGACGCTGAAATGAGCCTGAAGCGCGCATACGCGCCGCAGGCCCGGCAGGTCGCCAGTTCGCCCAGCGTCTCGGCCTCGACGAGGATCTTCTGGTAGCGCACCAGCCCATAGATGCCGATTGCGATCGCCGCGGCCACGATCACCGTGTAGAACAGCAGGCGCCCGAAGCCGCCGCGAAAGCTCAGTTCCTCGAAGCAGGCGGCGATCGCGATCATGCAGATGAAACCGCTGACGAACCAGGCGTGCCCTTCGATCAGGCGTCGCTCGTACCAGCGCGCGAATCCAAGGCGACGGATGCTGTCCGTAGGTTCCATGCGTCGGGGATGATGGCATACAATGGATGCGGCGGGCCCCCCCGCATTGCAGGCTGGTGAACCTGGTCAGGTCCGGAAGGAAGCAGCCACAGCTGGAATCTGCAAGTGCCG
>JANNXB010000385.1:0-4254 GCA_031409355.1 Betaproteobacteria bacterium
TGGGCGGGCTGGAAGCTGCTCACCGCGCGGCTCGGCAGGAAAGTGCAGATCGTGGGCGACGACCTGTTCGTCACGGATACGAAGCTGCTGCGCGAGGGCGTGCGCCAGGGCGCGGCCAACGCGATCCTCATCAAGGTGAACCAGATCGGCACCCTGTCCGAGACCTTCGCGGCCATCGAGCTCGCCAAGCGTTCGGGATACGGCACCGTGATCTCGCACCGTTCCGGCGAGACCGAGGACACCACCATCGCCGACATCGCGGTGGGCGCCAACGCCCTGCAGATCAAGACCGGGTCGCTGTCGCGCTCGGACCGCACTTCGAAGTACAACCAGCTGCTGCGGATCGAGGAAGACCTCGGCGATTCCGTCAGCTACCCCGGCCGAGAGGCATTCCTCCAGCTAAGATGAAAGCCCTCGCCGGCGTCTTCGCTGCGCTGATCCTCGCCATCCAGTATCCGCTCTGGCTGGGCAAGGGCGGCTGGCCGCGCGTCTGGGACGTGGACCGGCAGCTGGACGCGCAGCAGGAGAAGAACACGAGGCTCGAAACAAGGAACAACGCGCTGGCCGCCGAGGTCAAGGACCTGAAGCAGGGCCACGAGGCGATCGAAGAGCGCGCCCGCTACGAGCTCGGCATGGTCAAGAACGACGAAGTGTTCTTCCAGGTTCCGGGCAAGTAGCTTCTTCCTTCAGTTCACCTTCGTATAGCGGACTTCGTGCCGGTCCACGGCATTGTGCACCGCCGTGACGCTCTTCTTCATCGCCCACGGACGCAACTGGTGGTGCAGGGGCACGTAGTAATACTGGTCTCGCGTGATGGCGAGCGCTTCGCGCAGCATCTCGTCGCGTTTCTTGGCGTCAAGCTCGATGTTTATCCCGGCGATGATCGCATCCAGCTTTGAATCGCTGATGCGGCCCAGGTTGAAGCTGCCCGCCGCACCCGTGGTCTTGCTGTGCACCAGCGAGTACATCGTGTAGTTGGCGTCGAAGTTCACTACTCCCCATCCCAGCATGTAGGCGCTCATGTCGAAATTCTGGATCTTGGAGATGAACGTTGCCATCGGCTGGGCGTTAAGCGTCACTTTCAGCCCGGCCTTGGCCCACATTCCCACCAGAGCCTGGCAGATCCTTTCGTCATTGACGTAACGGTTGTTCGGGCAATCGAGCCCGAACTCGAAGCCCGTGGGATACCCGGCTTCCGCAAGCAGCTTCTTGGCGCCGTTGAGGTCCACTTTGCCAACCTTGTCCAGGTCCTTGGAGTGACCGTGCACGCCAGGCGCCACCATGATCGCCGCCGGAATCGAGAGCCCTCGCATCGTCACGCGCCGGATTGCCTCGCGGTCCACGGCGAGATTCAGCGCCTTGCGCACGCGAATGTCCTTGAACGGGTTCTTGCCCTTGACGTTTGAATACTTCAATTCATCGCTGAACTGGTCCAGGCCGATGAAAATCGTGCGCACTTCGTGACCGTCAAGGATCTTCAGCTTCGGGTCCTTGCGCAGCCGGTCGACGTCTTGCACCGGAAGGTCCGTGACGAGATCCACGTCGCCCGCCAGCAGCGCCGCCACGCGCGTCTGGTCGGATTTGATCGGCGTGTAAATCACGTCGGTCACGTTGCCGTCATGCTTGCCCCACCAGGACTTGTTCGCGCTCATCACGACCTGCTTGTCCGGCTCCCATGACTTGAGCACGAAGGGACCGGTGCCGTTGGTGTTGCGCGAGGCAAATGTGTCTTCCTTCGCCTTGTAGTCCTGCGTATTCTCGGACTTGTTCTTGACCGACCAGGCGCGGCTCATGATGCGGAAATCCGCGATGTTGCGCAGCAGGACCGGGTTCGGGCCGGAGAGAATCATGTCGACGGTGAAATCGTCGACCTTCTTCACCTCCTTCACGCCGGCCACGTAGATCTGCATGGTGCCCTGCGGCTGCATGACGCGGGTGTAGGAGAACACCACGTCGTCGGCGGTAAATGGGCTGCCATCCTGGAATGTCACGTTCTTGCGCAGCGTAAAGCGCAGCTGGGTCGGCGTGACGTAGGTCCAGCTGGTGGCGAGGCAGGGCTCCACCGTGTAGGTCTTGGTATAGCGCGTCAGACCCTCATAGGTGTGCTGCAGTATCGCGCTGGTGGTGGCATGGTTCTGCGAATGCGGATCGAGCGTCAGGATGTCGTTCTGCGCCGCCCACTTAAGGGTGGTGGCATGGGCCGGAAGGGCCGCGACGGCTACGGATGCGGCGGCGACAGCGGCCACCAGGATTTGTTTCAGTTGCATGTGGATCCTCCTCAGGAGAATCTATAATACACGGGCTCCGGGAGGCTGACCATGAAACTCACGCAAGCCCAGGTCGAGAGTTTCGACCGCGAGGGATACCTGTTTTTCCCCAGCCTGTTCAGGCCGGACGAAATCAAGGTTCTGCTGGACGAAGTGCCTGCAATTTACGCCCAGCGGCGCCCGGAAAACGTGCGCGAGAGGACCGGCGACGTGGTGCGCACCAACTTTGCCGCGCACCTCTACAGCGCGCCTTTCGCGCGCCTCGCGCGCCACCCCCGCATGGTGGAGCCGGTAAGGCAGCTCTTCGGCGAAGAGCTGTACATGCACCAGTTCAAGATCAACGGCAAGCAGGCCTTCGACGGCGACGTCTGGCAATGGCACCAGGACTACGGCACCTGGAAGAACGACGACCAGATGCCCGAGCCGCGCGCCATGAACGTGGCCATCTTCCTGGACGAGGTAAATGAGTTTAACGGTCCGCTGATGTTCATCCCGGGCAGCCACAAGCTCGGCGTGCTCGATGCGGCGCACGACACGAGCACGACCAGCTATCCGCTTTGGACCATCAATAATGAAGTGATAAGGAAATTGGTAGACCGGGGCGGCATCGTCGCGCCCAAGGGTCCGGCCGGTTCCATGATCCTGTTCCACGGCTGCCTGGTGCACGCCTCCACTTCGAACCTCTCTCCCTGGAACCGGGTGAGCGTATACCTGTCGCTGTGCGCCGTTTCGAACCACATCCGGCGTTTCAAGCGCCCCGGCTACATCGCGCACCGCGATTTCACGCCGCTGCAATGCCTGCCGGACGACTGCCTGCTCAAGCCCTACGACGTGCCGCTTCCCTGGAAGGACGGCACGCCGGCCGAGGAACTGCAGGGCAACTTGAAGGCGGCTTAGATAAATCAGGGACAGTCCACGTTTTTCTCCGTGGCCCGTACCCACCTGAATGGAAAACGTGGACTGTCCCTGTTTTCGAGGTTGAGATGAATCTTTACGCAAAGCTTCTGGAACGAGCGGATAACCCGATCCGGATTGGATTGATCGGCGCGGGCAAGTTCGCAGCGATGTACCTGGCGCAGGTGCCGCGCACGCCCGGCATCCGGCTGGTGGCGATCGCGGATCTGGCGCCGGCGAACGCCGGGACGAACCTGGAGCGGATCGGCTGGAGCGCCGCGGCGATCGCGGCGACGTCGATCACGGAGGACTGGCAGAAGCTCGTTTCCGATCCGGAGGTCGATATCGTCATCGAGGCGACGGGCAATCCTGTCGCCGCGGTGGAGCACATCCTTGGCGCATTCCGCCACGGCAAGCACGTCATCAACGTGACCGTCGAGGCCGACGCGTTCTGCGGCCCGATGCTCGCGCGCAGGGCACAGGAGGCGGGTGTGGTCTACAGCCTCGCTTACGGGGACCAGCCGGCGATCATCTGCGACCTCGTGGACTGGGCGCGTGCCGCGGGCTTCTCCGTGGTGGCCGCGGGGCGCGGGCACAAGTGGCTGCCGCATTTCGCGCAGTCCACGCCGGAGACCGTGTGGGGCTACTACGGACTCACTCCTGAGCAGGCGAAAGTCGGCGGGCTGAACCCGAAGATGTTCAATTCCTTCCTCGACGGCTCGAAGCCGGCGATCGAATCCAGCGCGGTCTGCAACGCCACCGGCCTCACGCCTGCTCCGGATGGATTGGCCTTTCCTTCCTGTTCCATTGAAAACCTTCCCAGCCTGATGAAACCCAAAGGCGAAGGCGGGTTGTTGCATCACAAGGGGCAGGTGGAAGTCGTGTCATCGCTGGAGCGGGACGGAACGGTCATTCCCTACGACATCCGCTTCGGCGTCTGGGTGGTGTTCGAAGGCGAGACGGACTACATCCAGCGCTGCTTCTCCGAGTACGGCGTGAAAACCGACCCGTCCGGACGCTACGCCTGCATGTACAAGCGCTGGCACCTGATCGGGCTTGAAGTCGGCATCTCGGTCGCATCGGTCGGCCTGCG
>JANNXB010000386.1:0-4893 GCA_031409355.1 Betaproteobacteria bacterium
GTATTCCCTTCCCTGCTGCCCGCCAGGCCGAGCGCGGTGCGCGCGGCGCGCTCGTCGTGACGCAGCCGGCCATGGCGCGGATCGGAGAGCGCGGCGTGCGCGAGGATGATCTGGCGAGGCGTGAAGCTGCTGGGATTCGGATTTTCGATATCCGGCCTGGCCCTGAAGAAAGTGATCTGAAACCCAAGGTCCTCTCCGCGCGCGGTCTTCAGCCAGCCGGTGACGTACCACCACTCCTGCCGGTGGCCGGGATGCGCGCCATGGTCGCGCGGGAATTCGAATCGATGCCCCGGCGTGACGACCGGAAACACCAGCCCCGCGGCGAGGAACTCCCTGCGGTTCACCAGTCTTCCCGCACCGAGCGCACCGGGCCGATTCCAGTCGCCTCGCGTCCGGATAGAAAAGCGGTAAGAGTTGAAAGGAAGATCAACAACAGCGACAACCCGAACAGCAAGGCGTACGGCGGATGCAGGTCCATGCTCCAGTTGAACGACTGCCGGTTGACCACGTGGATCAGGATCAGGCTGATGGCCGAGCCCAGCAGCAGGCCGGCGCCAACGCCGAGCAGCGCGAGCAGTCCGCCTTCGGCGGCTAGCATGGCGCCGATCTGGCGGCGCGTCATGCCGAGGTGGCGCAGCATGCCGAATTCGCGCCGGCGCGCGAGCACGATCGCGCCGACGCTCGAGGACAGGCCGAACAGGCCCACGATCACCGCCACGGCTTCCAGCGCGTAGGTGACCGCGAAACTGCGGTCGAATATGGCGAGCGAGGTCTTGCGGATCTCGCCCGGACCGTTGATGTCGAGCAGGCCGCCGCCGGGCAAGGCGCGCAGCGCCTCTGTCGCCGCGGCGACATCGGCGCCGGGCTTCAGCCAGAGCGCCGCGTCGTTCGCGCGCCGGTCGCCCGAGAGCGCGATGTAGGTTTCGCGCTCGACGACGATCGCGCCGAACTGGCGCGCGTAATCGCGCCAGACGCCGATGACGACGAATTTGAACGACTTGCTTGCCAGGGGGATCTGGATTTCATTTCCTGGCTTGAAGCCATACAAATCCGAAACTGCTTCCGAAACCCAGGCGGCAGGCGGATCTTCCGCCTTTCTTTCGTACGCCGGCCCGACCAGCGGAAAGCGCGTTTCCACTCCGTCCCGCGCGATCAGGGCCACCGCCGGCTTCGACGGGTCGAGCGAGATCCGCGTGCTGCGCAGGAACACCGCTCGCTGCACCTGCGGCAGGGCGCGCACCTGTTCCTCCAACGCCGGATCGAGCCAGGCGGTCTCTCCCGCCTGGGCAGTGCGGAAGTAGAGGTCGGCAGGCAGGACCGCGCCCAGCCAGTCGTCCACGGAGGTGCGGAACGAGGCCACCATGATCGCCATCGCCACCATCAGCGAAAAGCTCGCCACGATCGCCGCCAGGCTCACCATCGCCTGCCCCGGCGCGCCTCGCAGCTGGGCCAGGGCGAGGGTGTAGGGGATATTGCGACCGGGTTTTATCTTTCCAAGCATTAATTCTGAAACCCAGGGCATGAGAAAAATACCGCCCAGCAGCAGGCAGGCAATCGCAGCGTAGCCCGCGAGCGGAATGCCATTCACGGGTTTCAAGGGAATAAGAATGACTGCAAGGCCAATCAAGACCAATCCCGGCCAGACGCTCGCCGCGCGCGCGAACATGTTCTGCTCGTCGCCCGCCTTTAGCGCCTGCGCGGGCGCGGCGCGCGCCGCATCCAGCGCCGGCAGTACCGCTCCCGCCAGCGCCACGGCGATGCCGCCGCAGAAGAACGCGAGACTGCCCGCCAGCGGAAATTCGATCTGCGGCAGCACACCGCGAAAGAAACCCGCCCCCAGGTCCGCGCCGCCGGCGCGCGCGGCCGCGACCGCAATGCCGTAGCCCAGAGCAATGCCCAGCGCCCCGCCCAGCGCGCCCAGCGCCGCCGCCTCCGCAAGGACCAGCCGCAGCACGCCGCCGCGCTCGAGACCTAAGACCCGCAGCAGCGCGTGCTCCGGCCGCCGGCGCGTCACTTCCAGCATCTGCGCGGAGAAGACCAGGAATCCGCCGGTGAAGAGCGCGACCAGCGCCAGCACGTTCAGGTTCACGCGGTAGGCGCGCGACAGGTTGGCGCTGGATTCCTCGACCGCGTCCAGCGTCGAGACGTGCACGCCCGGCGGCAGCAGCGCCGTGATCTGCCGCCGCATGGCTTCGCGGTCGATCCCGGGCGCGAGGCGCAGGTCGATGCGGTTCAGCTCGCCCAGGCGCCCGAGGCGCCATTGCGCGGTGGCGATGTCGGTCAACGCGGTGGCGCCGCGCAGGGACGCAAGGACGCCGGCGACCTGGAGTTCGACGATCTCCCGCCCTGAAACTATTTTCAGAGTTTTTGTTTCAGGTAAATTCAAGGACAAATACACCACGTCCGGCTTTAGGAGATCCAGCCTTCGTTCCGGCGCGTCGGCGAACAACATCGGCTGTATCAGCGCGGCGCGCAGCGGATCGATGCCGATGAGCCGGATGCTCTGCTTGCTGCCGGCGATGGTGGCGTCCGCTTCCAGCACCGGGCTTGCCACCGCCACGCCCGGCAGGCGCGCGAGCTGGGCGTAGAGCGCTTCCGGAAATCCGCCGCGGCCGCCGCGCACCTCGAGGTCGGCTTCGCCGGCCAGGCTGCGCACGCCCGCCGCCAGTTCGTTCACCGCCGCGCCGTTGATTAGGTGCACCGCGAAGCCCAGCGCAACGCCGAGCGCGATCGCCAGGATGGAAAGGACCGTGCGGCCCTTGAACGAAAAAAACTGGGCGAGAAAGCTAAGTCGGAACATCTCCCGCCAGTGTAATGCGGTGCATGACACGCCGGTAGCCGTGATAGTCGTTTACCGGGTTGTGCTGCGCGCAGCGGTTGTCCCAGAGCGCGATCGAGCCCGGCTGCCAGCTGAAGCGGCAGGTAAATTCAGGCTTGATCTGGTGCTCGAACAGGAACTTGAGCAGCGGCGCGCTCTCCTCCTCCGTCCAACCGGCGAAGCGCACGGTATGCCCCGAATTTACATAAAGGGCCTTACGTCCCGTTTCGGGGTGAGTGCGGACAACCGGATGCTCAGCGACAAAGTCCGTCGCTTGCGCACCATCGGTCTTGATACGGTCTTCGCGGGTTTTTGAAGCATCTGCCTTCTTCGAGGAATTGACCCCTCGAAGCTTCGAAAGCAGACCTTTCATTCCATCGGACAGAGCCTCATAGGCCAGATACATGCTCGCGAACAGCGTATCGCCGCCGAAGGGCGGGATCTCGCGCGCGAGCAGCATCGAGGCCATCGGCGGACGCTCCAGGTAGGCGGTGTCGGTATGCCAGATGCCGCCGAAGGGAATGCGCTCGTGCTCGAGCTTCTTCACCTCGATGATCTTCGGAAAGCCCGGCAGGCCCTTCACCATCGGGTACTCGACCGGCTCGCCGAACTGCCGGGCGAAGGCCATGTATTGCTCTTCATCCAATTTCTGGCTTCGAAAAAAAATGACCAGGTGCTCCAGCCAGAGCCTCTTTATTTCCTTGAAATCGGAAGAAGATAAAGGCTTTGAAAGGTCAACCCCGGACAGCTCCGCGCCGAGGGCGCCCGCTATGCGCCGCGCCTCGATCATTGTCCGTCGGGGGTGCTGCCGGTCTCGGCGACGTGCAAGTGGTTCTCGATCACGCGCACGCCCTTGATGCGCGCCGCGATGTCGCTGCAGGCTTCGCTCTGCTCGATGTAGGCGACCGTGCCGCGCAGCTCGACGCGCCCCTTGCTCGAGGTGACGCGCACCGAACAGTGCGAGGTCGAGCCGTGGGTACGCAACGCCGCGCGCACATGCTGCTCGAGCGCGAGGTCGCGCAGCCGGGCGCGCGACTCGTCGGTCTCGGCGAACTGCGCCGACTGCACTATTTCCGCGATCTCGTCCACGCAACGCGCCACTGGAATGCGGTCGGTGTTGTAGCCCACGTCGTACTCGTTGATGTCGCGCGTGTCGATGTGGAAATGACGCCGCATCACGGCGCGCTCCGCCTCGTCGTTGTCGTCGACGAGGCGCTCGACTTTCACCTGGTCGTCCGTGTCCAGCCGCTCCATCATGCGCTTGACGCGCGTGCGGCGCGAGGCCGAGACGCACACGCGCAGCGCGTGCGGAACTTCCTTCAGCAGCGAGCTCGCGCCCCAGCCGCGCAGGATCACCGGCTCGCCCGACTCGGCGATGGAAAGGACCTCGTCGGCGGTCAGGACACGCAGCGTCAGCTGGTCGGTGGTGAGGCGCTCGAGCAGCCCCTGCTTGCCCTCGAGGAAGCTGATGACGTGGCTCTTGCGGATGCGCGCGCGGTTGGCGAGGTGGTCGATCATCTCGTGGTAGCGCACCTTCATTCCCAGCACCTGTTCCAGGCCCGCTGCGACGTCCTTGCCCAGCGAGCCCATCTCCCGGTTCATGGCGATCAGCGGCACGGCACACCCCCTTTGGTACTGCGAATCCTTCAGTCCGCCTTTGCGCCGGCGTCCTTCACGACCCTGGTCCAGCGCTGCAGTTCGGAGCGAATGTAGGCAGCATACTGCTCCGGCGTGCCGCCCAGTGGTTCGCTGCCGCCCAGGGCGAGTTTCTGGCGCAGGTCGGGGCTCTGCAGCGCGCGGTTGATCTCCGCGTTCAGCCTGGCGACGATATCCTTCGGCGTCGCCGCGGGCACGACGATGCCCTGCCAGGCGCTCATCTCGAAGCCGGGCAGGTTCGCCGCCTCTTCCAGCGTCGGCACTTCGGGCAGCACCGCGAGCCGGCGCTGCACCGCCACCGCAAGCGGCCGCAGCCGGTTGTCGCGCGCGTACGGCAGCACTGTGCTGATGGTGTCGATCATCATCTGCGTCTGCCCGCCCACCACGTCGACCAGCGCCGGCGCGCTGCCCTTGTAGGG
>JANNXB010000387.1:0-5268 GCA_031409355.1 Betaproteobacteria bacterium
GAGCAGCTTGACGGTGCCCGGCAGGTCGAGCACCGTGTCGGCCGAGCTGAATTCGCCCTGCAGCGCATTCGGCTCGCCGGCGCCGGCCGCGTTCAACTCCGGCAACATGGCGCGAATCGCGAAGTAGGCGCCGCGCTGCACGCAGTGGTGCACCTCCTCCTCGGAAACCATGATCTCGTGCATCTTCTCCCCCGGCCGGATGCCGGTGATGCGGGTCTCGATGCGCCGCTTGCCGATCAGGGCCTTGGCGAGGTTCGCCACGGTCGCCGCCGGCGCGCGCGGCACGTAGGTCTCGCCCGGCCGCGCGCTGCGCAACGCCTCGAACACCGTATCCACCGCGTCGTTGAGGCTGAGGAGGAAGCGGGTCATCCCGGGGTCGGTGAGCGTGACCGGACCGCCGTTGCGGATCTGGTCGTGGAACAGCGGGATCACCGAGCCGCGCGAGGCGAGCACGTTGCCGTAGCGCACGCAGATCAAGCGCGTGCGCGGATTGAGCACGTTGGCGGCGATGAAGATGCGTTCCTGGATGGCCTTGGTCATGCCCATGACATTGACCGGCTTGCAGGCCTTGTCGGTGCTGATGCCGACCACGGTTTCCACCGGGTAGCCCCCTTGCTCGATCGCCTGCACGATATTGCGCGCGCCGATGCAGTTGGTGAGCACCGCCTGCTCCGGGAAATACTCGCAGGTCGGCACCTGCTTGAGCGCCGCCGCGTTGATCACCACGTCGGCATCGCGCAGCGCGCTGGCGACCGAGGCCGGGTCGCGCACGTCGCCGATCCTGAACTCCAGCACGTTCATGAAGTTCCTGAATATCACCTCGTCGGTGGTGATGTGCTGGTGCAGGTAGGCCATGCGCATCGCATGCTGCTTGGCCTCGTCGCGCGACAGCACGATGATCTTCTTCGGCACGCCCATTTCGCCGGCCAGCAGGCGGTGCACGAGCGTCTTGCCCATCGAGCCCGTGCCGCCCGTGACCAGCACCTTTTTCCCGTCAAGCATCATCTTTTCTTCCCTTCAGTTCCGACGCCAGCTCGGCGATCATCCCGGTCCAGCCCGGCGCCGCGTAGCCGCTGTCGCGGCTGAACTTCGACCCATTCAGGCTGCGGTCGCAGCGGAAATCGGAGTATGCGTCAATCCGCGTTTTCAGTCCCAGCGCGTCGCGAATCCGCAGCAGCAGGTCGTACTTGCTGATCGGCGCGGCCGCGACGTGGTAGAGCCCGTCAAGCGCCGGTTGCGACGCGAGCAGCCGCTCGATGATGCGTGCCATCTCGAAGGTCGTGAAACCCGAGAAGATCGCGCCCGTGTATCCCTGGATCTGGCCGCCTTGTGCGAGGAACCATTCCAGCAGGCCTGCCTTGCGTGACAGTTCCGGGCCGATGATCGAGGTCCGCAGCGTCAGGCAGCCCGGCCCGGTCACCTCCCCGAGCCGCTTGGACAGTCCATAGAGGTCGCGCGCGTCGCAGGCATCGGTCTCCGTGTAGCCGCCGCGTTCCCCGGAAAACACGCAATCGGTGCTCATGTGGATCAGCCGCGCCCTCGCGTTCCGGCAAAGCAGGGCAAGACGGTGCGGCAGCAGCGCATTGACTTCGATGCTGGCGATCGCCTCTTTCGCTTCATCTCGCTGCTTGACGATGCCCACCGCATTGACCACCGCCTCGGGCCGGAACTCCGCGAATACCGCAGCCAACGGCCCTTCGGCACGCACGTCCACACCGAAAAACGCCGTGCGCGCATCGAACATCGGCCAGGCCGCGTAGGCCGCCACGTCCAGGCGCAACGTGGCGCGCGCATCATGGCGCTCGCGCAGCCGCCGCAGCAGCTGGTGCCCGAGCATGCCGTCGCCGCCCAGGATCAGGATCCTCATCGCCGAATCTCCTTCATCGCCTGAAACTCCAGATCGCGCGATGCATGACCTGGTTCACCAGGCCGTTGGCGATCAGGTGCCAGGTGCGCAGGCGCAGGAAATTGCCCGGATGCCGCCGCAGCGCCGCCCACAGCAGCCGCAGCGCCTCGGCGAAGCGGCCCGAGCGCAGGTGCAGCCGCGCCGCGAGCACCTGGGCATTGCCCAACGATTCGTCCTGCGCATCGCGCAACTCGCGCGGCGCGCGGCCGCGGCTGAAGTATTCGCGCATCACCTCGACCGGCTCCGCGGCGCGTTCGGCGGACACCGGCGCGAAGGATTGGGAGTCGTCGTGCACACGATAGGCGGCAAGCACCTCGGGAATGCGGCAAAAGCGCCCTTCGGCCGCCAGCCGCAGCCAGAACTCGAAATCCGGGATCTGGCGCAGGCGCTCGTTCCAGGGCCCGGCGCGTTCGTAGCCGGCGCGGCGCAGGAACGCGCCGGGGCCGGGAGCGCAAATGAGCCGCGTGACCAGGTCGCGGCGGCTGAACTCCGGCACCGACACGCGCCGGACCGGGCGCGATGCGGGGTCCACCAGCAGGTAGTCGCAATAGCACAGCACCGCATCGCCTTCGCGCTGCAGGCACTCGATCGCGCGGCGCACCGCGCCCGGCAGCAGGTAGTCGTCGGCGGCCAGATAGGCGAGCAGCTCGCCGCGCGCCTGTGCCCAGCCCCGGTTCACCGCGCTCGATTGCCCCGCGTTGGACTGGGCGATCACGCTGCAGCGATCCCGGTACTGCTGCATCAGTTCGAGCGAACCATCGGTCGAGCCGTCGTCCACCAGCAGCAGTTCCAGCGGCGCGTAATCCTGCGCCAGGACGCTGTCGATCGCCTGGCGCAGGTAGGCCGCCTGGTTGTAGCAGGGAATCGCGATCGAAACGAGCGGGGCGTTCATCGCTGGCGGACTTTCTCGAGCACCCGTTCGTACATTTCGACCACGCGCGGCCGCACGGTCGTCTGGTCCAGGCGGTCGCAGACCACTGCCCAGTTCGCCTCCATGGCCCGGTCGACCAGCGCGTCGTCGGTGAGCGCCGCTCGCAGCGCCCGCTCCACCGCTTCGGAATCCTCGGGCGGCACGATTAAGCCGGATTGCCCGTCCACCACCCACTCGCAAGCGCAGGAGGTATCGCTCTGGATCGGGAACGAACCCATCGTCATCGCCTCGAGCATCGACACGCTGGGACCATCGCCGATGCTCAAGCCGATCGAAACGCGCGCGCGACCGTGGTAGCCGAGAATCTCCGCGTGCGGCAGGGCGGGTGGCAGCACGCGCACGTCGATGCCGTGGTCGACGCCGAGCAGCTCGGCGGCGAGCTTGACGTCATCGGAAGGGGAATACACGACCACCTGGTATCCCCGGAGCAGTTCGGCGCAGCGCGCAAGCGCGCGCAGCGCCACCATCGCCCGTCCCGCCCAGGTCTGGTAGCCCTTCACCATAATGACGCGACGGCGCGAAGCCGGCTCGGGCGAGCGCAGCGCACGCGCGGCCTCGAGATCGAAGCCGCCGCCGGCCGGCAGCACGGGCAGCACCGCGCCCCGAAGGCCGCGCGCACGGGCCAGGCCAATATCGCGCTCGCATTCGGAACCAAAATAGTCGCACTCCGCGAGGATCTGCTCGATGCGCGCGCGATGGGCCGCAACCCTGCCGAAGAGCGAAATGTCGCTGCCCCAGATGCTCGCGATCCACGGCGGGAACCGGTCGCCGAACTGCCGCTTCGCCTCCAGCACCAGATAACCCGCCGCCTGAAATTCTATCGAATGGATGATATCCGGCTTCAATTTGGCGATCAGCCTCGACAACTGCCATGTGCGATATGCGGGATGCCGCAACTGGAGGTAGCGGCGCAGCACCCAGGCGAGATAGTGCGAGCCCACGTTGAAGCCGGATTGCGGCACCTGCACCTCGGGCCCCCGCCTGCCATAGACCGACTGATGCACGCGCACCGCGCGCATTTCCGGATGCACCGTACCCCAGTCCAGGCTCGGGAACAGGTGCAGGTCCCACCCCAGGCCCTCCAACTGGTTGATCCAGCGCGTGGCATGGATACTCCCCGCAATCGCGACGAGCAGTATGGTGGGGCGCTTAGCCATGCAGGCGACGTAGCTGCGTACCGAGCCACCACCGTGCCTGGGCGAGCCACGGCCCCACCCAGAAGGCCAGCCTGGCTTGGGCTGGAAACCAGAGACCCGCCAGACGGGAGCGGCGCCGGGCCGCGCCGAGCGCGCGCGCGAGAGCGACGTCTCGCGCCGGCGCAAAACCACGGCAGTGAAGGTTGGCGGCCAACGCGAGAAAGGCCCCGTGCGCCCGCTTGCCCGTGGCGGCCATGACCTCCGCCTCAGCCAGTTCTCCGGCGAATCGCGCAAGCAATCGATCGATTTCGACGACCGCCACGTCCTTCAAGGCGACCGTTCCTTGCGCGGCGTGGTGACGCGAGGTGACGAAGATGCCCGGCACATGCACGAAGCGGCAACGCCGGGCGAGGCGGAACCACATGTCGTAATCCTGCGTCGTCTTGAGCGCCTCGTCGAACGGCCCGCATTCGTCGAGGCAGTGCTTCGGTATCAGCAGCGTGCAACCGTGCAGCGAATTGGCGGTCGCCAGGTACCAGCGGAAATGCTCCGGCGGCTGCGGCGGAAGGCGCACCGGCGTCAGCTTGCCATCCGGGACCTCCAGCACCTCGAAATCGCAGTAGAAGATCGTTTCGGCATCGCCCGCCGCGGCGACCGCCATCTGCCGCTCGATCTTATCCGCCTTGTACAGGTCATCGTGGCTCAGCCAGGAGAAATACGCGCCGCGCATTTCACGGATGCCGAAATTCAGCGCCGAGGCGACGTGACCGTTCGGCTTGGAGAAATAACGGATGCGTCCGCCGAAGGACTGCGCGATCGCCTCGGTCTGCCCGCCGTCGGTCGAGCCGTCGTTGACAACGATCACCTCGAACTCTGGGTATGTCTGTGCGAGGAGCGACCGCACGGTCGGGGTGATTGCCGACTCCTCGTTGTACGCGGCCAGGATCACCGTGACCGGGATCGTGAACCGGGAGCTCGCGATCGTCTCGTAGTCCTCGGCTGCGCTCTCACGCCTCCGGGTCGAGTTCTCGACGAGACCGGCGAACGCCAGCGCGAAGTACGAGACGTACACGAGCGCCAGGTAGGCGACACACACGACGACGGTCCAGTGGAGGATCTCCTCGAGATTCACCCGGACTCACCGCCCACGACGGCGAGCCGCAAACGTCCTTCGTCCTCGAGAAGCTCACCGCGAACTTCCGCCGCATCGCGCATGCCTCGGCCACCGGACGCAAGAATCCGCTCGAGCAAACGGCCTTCGACTCCGGTGGCCGCCAGGGAGTCGACGAATCCGA
>JANNXB010000388.1:0-6789 GCA_031409355.1 Betaproteobacteria bacterium
GCCGTCCGGCGCGCTCTTCGCGACGAGGTCCGAGCCGATGCTGCCGCCCGCGCCAGGGCGGTTCTCCACCACCACGGATTGCCCGAGGCGTTCACTGAGCTTCTGCGCCACGATGCGCCCGACGATGTCAGTCGCGCCCGCCGGCGGAAACGGCACCAGCAGCTTGATGGCGCGCTGCGGGTACTGCGCGAACACCTGCAGCGGCAGCGCGAGGAGAACGGCAAGGAGGAGACGCATTGGGTGCCCTTAGTGTAGATATATCCAGTAACGCAATCTACCGCAAAATGACGCCCGGACGTGTGCGACGATTTGCGGGACTTCATCCGCCATTCCAAAAATGCTCGCCGCGAAGTCGACCGGCCCTGTCTGATACAAGGGTTTCGAGCAACTCGGGCAAGGTATATCGCGCAGAATTTCTATTTTTGATTCCCCTGACGGGCCTTGTGTATTTTGATACGCCCATTTTATCGGGCGGTGACGATCCAGCCTTCGACCGCGTCGATGCGAGGCGGCAGTCCGAAATTACGCCTCCTGTGTCGCCATCCCCAGGCCGCCTGCACGGCGCAGATCACGGCGTCGAGCGAATCGCCGCTGCCATCGCCGATCAATTGTTTCTTCAACACCATGGAAATCCTGACCGGCAGTGCGTCAAGAATCCGCTCGCGGGCCCGGCGCCGTTCAGGAGTCTGTTTCGCTTTCGTGTCGTTCTTGTATGAAGTCCTGCCAACGACCGATCGCGCGAACAGTCCCGGATAGGCTTCCAGGGCGACGCGTGAGCGGTCGCCGTCGACGAGGCCCGGAATGTGCACGCCGGCGTCGGCCAGGCGCGGCGCGCCTTCGTGGAACATCAGCGCCACCGGCGGGTTGACGAGCTTCATTGGGCTGGAAGAGCCGGCCGGCAGGTCGGTGCGGCGATGCGCGTATTTCCTGCCGACGGGACGCGTCGCGCGGTAGCCATCGAGGATGCCGCGCAACTCCACGCGGGTGAGGTTGCCGCAGAGTTCGACGAGCTTGCGCCATTCACCTGGCCAGCCCAGGTCGCGCACCAACTCCCGCGGCAAGCCGAACGGAAAATCGAAGCCGCCGATCCATGGGCCGGGCTGGCAAAGCAACGCTTCGAATTCCTTGAAGGTTTCTAGCCTCTTGATCCCTGTTATTTGAACTTCAAGACGTAAAACGAAACCCTCTGCCACCGCGATCGGCTTTGCCCGGCGCGGCGCCGAGGTGAAGTCCACGCCCAGGACCTTCATGGCCGCCTTAGCGTGACCCAGAGAATCGCGTCGTAGGGAAGTTTCGATGACGGCGGTACCGGTGCGCCGGCGGGCAGCGATAGTTCCGCGGCCGGCTTGACCAGGACTTTCTCGACGGAGACGCCGGTCACCAGCCAGCGCTCGAACAACGCGGTGAACTCGGGCATGCCGCGCAAGGCCGCGGCGACGTAGGCGTTCTCGTGGCCGTCGAAGGGCTTGCCGCCATCGAGGTTCCAGCGGCGCGAGCTGGAGGCCTGGCGTGCGAGCAGGGATGAGAGCCACGGATAGCGTTCGATGCGCCCTAACGAAACGGATAACTCCGCTGCCTCGCGTTCCTGAGCGAGCAGTGCGCGCACCACGGCCTGCGTTGAATTGAAACCGAGCGTGCAGGCCGGGCGCATGCGCAGCACGAGGCGGGCTTCCTCGTGCCGCTCGAATGGCACTAGGCATTCGGGCGCCTGGAACGAGCCGAAGGCGGCGGCGATCAGGATTTCGAGCACGCGGCGAGGGCGGCGGCGGAAAGGTTGTGGATGCGGCCGAAGCCCATGACGAAGCGCGCGTCGCGCGGCACGATGCGCCAGAAGGCAAAGTCCGCCAGCTCGAAGTTGATCGCCTGCTCGGGGAAGCAGACCAGCCACTGGTGCTTTAGCTCGGGCTGCTCGCCTTCCAGTAGCTGCGCCGTGCCGCGTATCGACACTCTCATGAGCGTGAATGGATCGTCGCGGCCGTCGTCAGCCTCCGCGATCGAGAGCGCGACGCGCGGATCCTGCGCCATGTCCTGCGTGTGCCAGGCGAGGCGGCTGACGTGGACGTGGAACGCGGTGAAATCAGGATCGGGAAGAAACAGCGTCATCGAGGCCATGGGCGCGTCCTGGCGCAGCGTCGCGAGGTGCGCGATGCGCTCGCCGCGCAGCAGGCTGGCGAGGGCCGCCGCGGAATCCGCATCCATTCAGGCGACGCGCACCACGCTGCCGTAAGGCGCGAGCGCCGTATCTCGCGTCAGCAGGGTGAGGGGTTCAACCAGCGCCTGCGCGACGAGCGCCCGATCGAACGGATCGGCGTGATGTCGCGGCAGCCGCGCTACCCGCACGGCGTGCGCGGGGGAAAATGGCAGCAACCTCAGTCCGGCCGCGACGCACGCTTCGATCAGTTTGTCCGCGTCCATGCGGAAATCCTTGCGGCGCAAGCCCGCCTTGATCGCGATCTCCCAGAAGCTCACCGCTGAAACGAAGCATTCGGCGCCACGCGCCGTCATCAATTCGCGCGCGCGCGCCCCAAGCTTGGGTGAGTCGTCCAGCGTCCAGAGGACGATGTGAGTGTCGAGAAGCAGCCTCACTTCGTACGGCGGCCCTCGAACAGCGCAAGGATTTCCGCTGCCAGCGGCGCATCGAAATTATCCGGATAGCGAATCTTGCCTTTCAGCACGCCGAACTTGAGCTTGCGGGAGCGTTCGAGCGGCACCAGGCGCGCGCGCGGCACCCCATTCTTCGCGATCACGACTTCGCCACCGGCCGCGACTTCTTCGACCAGGCGCGAGAGATGGGTCTTTGCCTGGTGGATGTTGACGGTGTCCATGGTGGGGTTAGTCTACTTGAACTAACACCCATCGTCCAGTGAATTCGGGTATTCTCCTGCGCGTGCGTTACGAGACTCTGGTCGGCCTGCGCTACACCCGCGCCAAGCGCCGCAACCACTTCATCAGCTTCATTTCCGCCATCTCGATGGCCGGCATCGCGCTGGGCGTCGCGGCGCTGATCGTGGTGCTCTCGGTCATGAACGGTTTCCAGAAGGAACTGCGCTCGCGCATCCTGGGCGTTGCTTCGCATGTCCAGATCAGCGGCCCGGACAACCAGCTCGCGGACTGGCAGACGGTGGCCAGGTTGGTCGCACAGGACCCGCGGGTCAAGGGCGCCGCGCCGTTCGTCAACGCGCAGGGCATGCTCGCCGCGGGACAGGCGGTGCGCGGCAGCGTGGTGCGCGGCATTCTTCCGGAAGAGGAAAACAAGGTGGCCGAGATCGGCCAGCATATGCGCGCCGGCAAGCTGGAAATGCTAAAGCCCGGCGAATTCGGCATCGTGCTCGGCTCGGAGCTGGCGCGCGCGCTGGGCGTGCTGAACGGCGAAAAGGTGGCGCTGATCGCGCCGCAGGGGCTGGTGACGCCGGCCGGCGTCATTCCGCGGCTAAAGCAGTTCACGGTGGTCGGCCTGTTCGAAGTCGGTATGTTCGAGTACGACTCCGGCCTCGCGCTGGTGCACCTCGAGGACGCGCAGAAGCTCTACCAGATGGGCGACGCGGTGTCGGGCGTGCGCCTGCGGCTGGAGGACCTGTTCGCCTCGCGCTCGGTGGCGCGCGAGCTGATGGCCAAGCTGGACAAGGATTATTTCGCCACCGACTGGACCCGCAGCCACGCCAATTTCTTCCGCGCGGTGGAGATCGAGAAGCGCGTCATGTTCATCATCCTGCTGCTGATCGTCGCGGTGGCGGCGTTCAACATCGTCTCCACGCTGGTGATGCTGGTGACCGACAAGCAGGCCGACATCGCGATCCTGCGCACGCTGGGGGCGTCGCCCGGCTCGATCATCCAGATCTTCATGGTGCAGGGAACGCTGATCGGCGTCATCGGTACCTTCGCCGGGCTGGTGCTCGGGGTGCTGGTCGGCTTCAACGTCGATACCGTGGTGCCCTTCATCGAGAACCTGCTCGGCTTCAAGTTCCTTGCCAAGGACATCTACTACATCTCCGATCTGCCTTCCGACGTGCAGCTGGGCGATGTGACCACCATCGGCATCGTTTCGCTGGTGCTCTCGTTCCTGGCCACGCTCTACCCGAGCTGGCGCGCCTCGCGCACCAATCCGGCGGAGGCGCTGAGGTATGAGTGACATTGTTCTGTCCTGCCGTGGTTTGAAGAAAACCTACCAGGGCCCGGCGCCGGTGCACGTGCTCACTGGCGTCGACCTGGAGGTACGCTCGGGTGAGCGCATTGCGATCATGGGACGCTCGGGCTCGGGCAAGAGCACGTTGCTGCACCTGCTGGGCGGCCTGGACGTGCCCTCGGGAGGAACGGTCACGCTGCAGGGCAAGGCCCTGAACGAATTGTCCGAAGCGGAACGCGGCCAGAGCCGCAACCTCGCGCTCGGCTTCGTCTACCAGTTCCACCACCTGCTGCCCGAATTCACGGCGGAGGAGAACGTCGCCATGCCGCTCTGGAACCGGCGCATGGACCGCGGCGCCGCGCTGGCGAAGGCCAGGGCCGCCCTGGAGGAAGTGGGCTTGGGAGCCCGCGTCGCGCATCAGCCGGGAGAACTCTCGGGCGGCGAGCGCCAGCGTTGCGCGTTCGCGCGCGCGATGGTGACCGAGCCGGCCTGCGTGCTGGCCGATGAGCCCACCGGCAACCTGGACACGCAGACGGCGGATGAGGTGTTCGAGGCGATGGTGCGGCTGTCGAATTCGCGCGGCACCGCCTTCGTGCTGGTGACGCATGACGCTGCGCTCGCGGCGCGCACCGGCCGGGTGCTGGAGCTGCACGAAGGAAGGCTGCAGTCCCGCTAGGCCGGCTTGTCGCCGGTTTTTGCGGTTTTCGCCGCTTCATCCTCGCGCAGCGTGCGCGCGAACTGCTCGCGCAGTTCGTTGGAAATCGAGACGTTGGCGTCGATGTCGCCTTTGTGTACCGCGTAGAGCTTGGACAGCACCTCGCTGTCGTGGCGTGCAAAGGCCTTGACGGTGCGCTTGGAGCGCGCGACGTCGCCCGTGATCGCGGCCAGCGCGGCGCGGCCCAGTTCCAGCGATGACTCGAAGGTTTCGCGCTCGATGACTTCGACGCCGATGTCGCGCAGCTCGAACATGTGCCGCATGTCGCGCGCGCGCGCGATCACGCGCAGGTTCGGGAAGTGCTTGATCGCGATCTGTGCGAGCCGCGTCGTGGCGCCCGGCTCGTCCAGCGTGATGACCAGGAAATCGGCGCTGGCGGCACCCGCCGCCTGCAGCAGGTCGAGGCGCGTGGCGTCGCCGTAGAACACGCGGAAGCCGAAGCGGCGCGACTGCTCGACGTGGTCGGGATCGTCGTCGAGGATGGTCGGCTCGTAGCCGCTGCCATGCAGCAGGCGTGCGATCACCTGGCCGACCCGGCCGAGGCCGGCGACGATGACCTTGCTCGGTTCGGGCAGCTGGTGCGCGCGCTCCGGTGTTTTGTCGGTGAAGCGCGGCGCGAGCACCCGGTCGTGGAATACCAGCAGGAACGGAGTGGAAAGCATGGACAGCGCCACCGCCAGCGTCATCGCCTGCGCGACTTCCGGAAGCAGCACCTCGCGCTGCACGGATAGGGTCAGCAGCACGAACGCGAATTCGCCGCCCTGCGCCAGCAGCAGGATGAACAGCGGCCGCTCGCTCCGCGGCAGGCCGGCGAAGCGCGCGATCGCCCAGAGCACCGCGCTCTTCAGGACGAACAGGCCGACGATCAGGCCGAGGATCAGGAGCGGCCGGTCGAACAGCAGGCCGAAGTCCACGCTCATGCCGACGGCGATGAAGAACAGCCCGAGCAGCAGACCCTTGAAGGGCTCCACCGCGGCCTCGATCTCGTGGCGGTACTCGGACTCGGCCAGCAGCACGCCGGCGAGGAAGGTGCCCAGCGCCATCGACAGGCCGGCCGATTCGAAGCCCCAGGCGATGCCCAGCACCAGCAGCAGCGCGAACGCGGTGAAGATTTCGCGCTGCTTGGTGCGCGCGATGTGGCGGAACACCGGCTGGGCGAGGAAGTGGCCGCCCACCAGCGTCGCGACGATCACGCCGACCGCGAACGCGAACCCGGTCCAGGAGAAGCTCGCCGGCGAACCCGCGGCGCCCAGCAGCGGCAGCACCGCGAGCATCGGGATCACCGCGATGTCCTGGAACAGCAGGATCGCGAACACCGCCTGGCCGCCCTTGTTCTGCAGCGCGCCGCGCTCGGTGAGTGGCTGCAGCGCCAGCGCGGTCGAGGACAGGGCAAGTGCCATGCCGGCGACGATGCCCACGCGCACGTCGATGCCCACGGCCCAGGCCACAGCGGTGATCAGCGCGATCGAGCCGACCACCTGCGACATCCCCAGCGTCAGCAGCCTCGCGCGCATGCTCCACAGGCGCTTGGGCTCGAGTTCCAGGCCGATGACGAAGAGCAGGAACACCACGCCGAGTTCGGCGATGTGGCGCACGTCCTCGACCTTCTCCACCAGCTTCAGGCCGAAGGGGCCGATGGCGATGCCCGCGAGCAGGTAACCGGGCACCGAGCCCAGGCCCAGGCGGTGCGAGAGCACCACCGCGAGCACCGCCGAGGCGAGAAACACCACGCTCTGGATCAGGTAGCCGCTGACGTGCTCCATGGTCGAGGCGCAATCCTAATCTACTTGGCTGCGCGCTTCGCGCGGCGCCGCGCGCGGGCGCGCCAGGCGAGGGTGATGTACACGCGCCAGCCGATCTGCACGGCGGCGTAGCCGATTGCCGCGAGGGTGAGGGCGAGGGCAACGAGGCCGATCGCCAGCGGCGGGCCGAGCGAGAGCGTCCAGTGCGC
>JANNXB010000389.1:0-4237 GCA_031409355.1 Betaproteobacteria bacterium
TAGAGCAGGCCGCCCGGATCGTTCCTGAGATCCAGCACCAGGCCCTTTAGCGGGCCCTGCTTGAACATGGTCTCGAGGTGGCGCGCGAGGCTCTCGGGCGTCTGTTCCTGGAACTGCGAGATCCGCACCCAGCCGTAGCCCGGCTCGATGACCTTGGACTTGACGCTCTGCACCCGGATCACCGCGCGCGTCAGCGTGACGACGATCGGCTGCGGCTCGCCCTTGCGCGCGATCGTGAGCGTGATCTGCGTGCCGGCCTTGCCGCGCATGCGCTTGACCGCGTCGTTCAGCGACAGGCCCTTCACCTGCGCATCGTCCAGCTTGACGATCAGGTCGCCCGGCTTGACGCCGGCGCGAAACGCGGGCGTGTCCTCGATCGGCGAGATCACTTTCACCAGGCCGTCTTCCATGCCGACCTCGATGCCGAGGCCGCCGAACTGGCCCTGCGTGCCGACCTGCAGTTCCTTAAACGCTTCGGCGTCGAGGTAGGCCGAATGCGGGTCGAGCCCCGAGAGCATGCCGTTGATGGCCTCGGTGATCAGCTTCTTGTCTTCGACCGGCTCGACGTAGTTCTGCTTGATGGCGCCGAACACTTCGGTGAAGGCTCGCAGTTCCTCGACCGGCAGGGGCCCGCGCGTGGCGAGCTGCCCGATCGCCTGGAAGTTCAGGCTGACCAGGATGCCTGCGACCACGCCCAGCGTGATCAATCCGAAGCTCTTGAATTTGCCGTTCATTTCAGTTTTACCCACCGTAAGGGATCGAATGCCCTGCCCAGATGCCGTAGTTCAAAGTATAGACCTGTTTGCTCGTTGCCCCCGCTGTGCCCGACCGTGGCGAGAGTCTCACCCAGAGTAACCGTATCGCCCGTCTGTTTGAGTAAAGATTCGTTATTGCCGTAGATCGAGAGGAAGGCTTCGCCGTGGTCGACGATCAGCAGGTTTCCAAAGCCCCGCATCCAGTCGGAATACACCACCCGCCCGGCCCCTACCGCCCGCACCGGTTCGCCTTCCGGGGCACGGATGAACAGGCCCTTGGCGGATATTCCCCCCTCGGGACGTAGAGTGCCGAAACGCCCCGCAAGTTCCCCGCGTACCGGCAGGCGCAGGCTCCCCTTGAGTGCCGAGAAAATCCTGGTGGAGTCGCGTGTCCCGGCCTCCGGCACGGCAGTCACGCGCGCGTAGCCCGCTCCGGGCCGCGCGACGAGGACCTTGCCGATTTCCTCGACCAGTTTCGAGAGGCGCGACTCGTCGGCCAGTAACATCTGGATACGCTTTTTTGCGTTCCGGATCTCACCGGCGATGCGATCCAGCAGGCGGCGATGCCCGCGCCGCTCCTTCAGCAGAAGCTCGCGGTCGCCGCGGGCGCGCGCTTCGATCGCCGCCAGCTCGCGCGCCTTGCCTTCAGAGTCGGCCTTCAGTCGGGCTGCCACGACAAGTTCATTGCGATGGCCGTCGATCATCTGCGCTGCCGCGCGCGACACGTAGGTCAGGTAATGAAGCTTGCGCGCCGCGTCGGCCAGATCCTCGCCCGAGAGCGCGAGGCGCAGGAAATCCGGCGCCCCGCCCGAGCTGCCCGCCGCCGCGCGTGCGGCGAGCAGACGCCCAAGCGCAGCCTGGCCGGATTCGAGCGACTTCTCCTGGGCGCCCCTGCGCGCGGCCAGGTCCGCAATGTCCGTGCGCGCGGCGCGCGCTTGCGCTTCCGCCGCCTGCAGCGCCCGATTCGCGTCGGAGATCGCGACCTCGGAGGCGCGCAGCGCGTCGCGCGCCTCGCGCCGGTCGGATTCCCGGCCCTCAAGCTCGTTCTTGAGCGAATCGATGCGCGAGCGCAGGGCCGCAAGATCCTCCTGGCGCGTAGAAGCATGTGCCGATGCGCTGGCGATCAACAGTGCGGCAAGCAGGATCCTGTTCAGGCTTTGGTTTTTCCTTGCGCGGCTACCGCGGCCACGCGCTTTGCCACCTCTTCGGCATCCCCGAGGTAGAAATGCCTGAGCGGGCGCAGCTCGTCGTCCAGCTCGTAGACGAGCGGGACGCCGGTCGGCACGTTCAGGCCGACGATATCGGCGTCCGACACGCCGTCCAGGTGCTTGATCAGGGCGCGCAGCGAGTTGCCATGCGCGGCGATGAGCAGCCGGCGGCCGCTGCGCACGGCCGGAGCGATCGTGCCTTCCCAGTAGGGAATCACCCGGGCCACGGTGTCCTTCAGGCATTCCGTCCTCGGCACCGTGGCGCCCGCATAGCGCGGGTCGCCGGCCTCGTGGCGCGGGTCGCCAGGCTCCAGCGCCGGCGGCGGCGTGTCGTAGCTGCGGCGCCAGACCAGCACTTGCGCCTCGCCGAACTTCGCCGCGGTCTCGGCCTTGTTAAGGCCCTGCAGCGCGCCGTAGTGGCGCTCGTTCAGGCGCCAGTCCTTCGTCACCGGAAGCCAGACCTGGTCGAGTTCCTCCAGCGCCAGGTTCAGCGTGCGGATCGCGCGCTTCAGCATCGAGGTGTGGGCGAGATCGAAGGCGTAGCCCTCGGCGCGCAGCAGCCGGCCCGCGCCGCGCGCTTCCTCGACGCCTTGCGGCGAGAGATCGACGTCGGTCCAGCCCGTAAAGCGGTTTTCGCGGTTCCAGCCCGATTCGCCGTGCCGCAGAAGCACGAGCTTGTGCATGCGCTGAATTATAATGTGGCGCTCCCCATGGAATTCCTCATCAAGAACTGGGCCCTCGTCGCGGTCGCCGCGGTCTCCGGCGGCATGCTGCTTTGGCCGCTGCTGCGCCGCGGCGTCGGCGGGCCGTGGCTAAGCACGCTCGAGGCGACGCAGCTGATCAACCGCAGCGATGCGCTGGTGGTCGACCTGCGCAGCGCGGCGGACTACGCCAGGGGGCACATCCTTGGCGCGAAGAGCATTCCCCTGGCGGACCTGGAGCGCCGCGCCGCCGAACTCGACAAGCTCAAGACAAAACCGTTGATTCTGCATTGCGGCGACGGCAATCGCGCCGGCGGCGGCGTGGCGACGCTGCGCGGCAAGGGTTTCGACAAGGTCCACAACCTCGCCGGCGGCTTCGCCGCGTGGCAGCAAGCCGGCTTGCCTGTGGAAAAGTAGCCTTCATTCCATGGCGCGGGTCCTCATCTATTCCACTGCCGCCTGCCCGTACTGCCAGGCGGCCGACCGGCTCCTTGCGCGCAAGGGCGTGGGCGACATCGAGCGCGTGCGCGTCGACCTGGAACCCGCTCGGCGCGCCGAAATGCGGGAGAAGAGCGGCCGCTCCACGGTGCCGCAGATCTGGATCGACGGCCGGCATGTCGGCGGCAGCGACGAACTGCATGAACTGGACGGTTCCGGACAACTCGACAAACTACTGGCAAAGGCCCCATGAGCGACAACCCCGCCGACCAATCCCGCGACCAACCCGCAGGAGCCGCAGCATCCCCGGCACAGGCTTCCTTCCAGATCGAAAAGCTCTACATCAAGGACCTTTCGCTCGAAGTGCCGAACGCGCCGCAGGTTTTCATGGAGACCGGAAACCCGCAGCTCGAGATCCAGGTGCGCAACGAGGGCGCGCAGTTCGCCGAGGGGCTGTTCGAGGTCACGGTGACGGTGACGGTGACCGCGCGCGATGGCGGGAAGACCGTGTTCCTGGCCGAGGCGGCGCAGGCCGGAATATTCTCGGTGCGCGGCATCCCGCCGGAGGAACTCGATCCGCTGCTCGGCATCGGCTGCCCGACGATCCTCTATCCGTATGTGCGCGAGGCGATCTCGGACCTGGTGACGCGGGCGGGATTCCCCGCCGTCGTGCTGGCGCCGGTGTCCTTTGAGCAGATCTACATGGAACGCAGACAGCAGGCCGCGGGCGAGCCGAAAATCGAGCTGGCGAACTGAGCATGAAGGCGATCTTCCTTGCCATGCTGCTGACATCGTTAAGCGCAAGCGCGGCGGATTTTCGATCGGTGCAGGAGAACGCCGCAGTGCTCTACGATGCGCCCTCGCGGCAGGCGACGCCGCTGTTCGTGGTCTCGCGCAGCTATCCGCTCGAGGTGATCGTCAACCTGGAAGCCTGGGTCAAGGTGCGCGACCACGCGGGCGCGCTTACCTGGGTCGAAAGAAAAGCGCTTGGCGACAAGCGCACGGTGCTGGTGACCGCGCCCTCGGCGGAGGTGCGTTCGCGCGCCGAAGACGGCGCGCCGGCCGTGTTCAGCGCGGCGCAGAACGTGACGCTGGATCTGGTCGAGATCGCGCCCAACGGCTGGCTGCGCGTGCG
>JANNXB010000390.1:0-1537 GCA_031409355.1 Betaproteobacteria bacterium
GACCGAGGCCGACCGGTTCGACGCATCGCTCGTGCATGCGCTGCTGAGAATTCCTGAATACGGTGACCGGGTCCTTCGGGTGGTCTACAATCCGTCGCACAAACCGCCAAGGGTCGTCACCATGCATTTCGACCGACGGCAAAGAGGCAAGCCATGAGAATGCGCTACGACGAAAAGGCCGATGCCCTGTACCTCCGCCTGGACGAGTCTAAAATCGTCGAATCGGAAGAAGTGCAACCGGGAATCGTGCTCGACTTCAACGCCGACAAGCAGGTCGTCGGCATAGAGGTCTTGGATCTGCGCAAGCGGGTTCCCTCCGCGAACCTCAAGGAAATGCAGTTCGACGTCGCCTGAGTTTCGGGACGCTCGAAGTCGCGCTATAGATTTTTGAGTTCAATGTTCAAGAGCCGAAAGGAGTACCGCATGACGTAGTTGCCTTTAACCGGGAGCTATGTCATGTCACGTACTTACCGCCGCCGCGGCGAGCGCCACGAGTATCGCTGGGTGCTGCGCGATTGCGCGCTTTCATTCGGACGCCCGCGAGTTGCGTCGCTGGCTTGCCGACCCGGACTACGACCCGCTAATGCAATCGAGGCATCGCCATAGCGCGAAGTGGGCGTGGTGGTGAAGGGGGGCGACGGAAATCAAAACCTGGGTCCCCGCCTGAAGCCGTGGGGACGGCGATGGGGCCGCGGGTGCCGGCTGTCGCAATCCCATTCCTGTACAATATTGTGTACATCAATGTACAGGAGCAAGGCGATGCGTGAAGCGAGTTTCACTGAACTGCGCAACCAGGCGCGCCACTTTTTCGACCTGGTGGAGGCGGGCGAGGTCGTCCGCGTGCTGCGCAACGGCAAGGCGATCGCCGAGATCCGGCCGGTGCAGCACGGCGGCCCCTCGTGGAAGCAGCGCAAGGCGCGGCCGCTCGCGGTGAGCGGAGTCGACATCGGACGGCTCATCCTGGGCGACCGGGGGCGCTGATGCGCGTGTTCTTCGATTCGTCGGCATTTGCCAAGCGCTACATCGCCGACGAACGGGGCACGGAGGAAGTGATCGCCTGGTGCGAGCGGGCGGACGAACTCGCGCTGTCGGTGATCGCGGTGCCGGAACTGGTCGCCGCCTTCTGCCGTTTGCGCCGCGACGGCAGGATCAGCGTGCCGCAATACCGGCGGCTGAAGGACGATTTCATGGCGGACATCGCCGACGCGCTGATCTGCGACACGACGCCGCAGATGCTGCTACACGCGGTCGCGGCGCTGGAACGCCATCCGCTGCGAGGGATGGACGCCATCCACCTCGGCGCGGCGGTGGCGTGCGCCGCCGACATGTTCGTTTCAGCCGACCGGCGCCAGTGCGCGGCCGCGAAGGCCATCGGACTGACGGTTTCCCCTATCTGAGCCCAATCACGCTTCGCCCATCACCGTCACCACGACACTCCGCGCATGCCCCGCATGCCGGTGCTCATAGAGATACAACCCCTGCCAGGTCCCCAGCATCAGCTTCCCCTCCGCCACCGGAATACTCAAGCTGTTCGAAG
>JANNXB010000391.1:0-3816 GCA_031409355.1 Betaproteobacteria bacterium
TTCCAGTCGAAGGCTTCGACGCGGATCACCATTACGCGCTCCACCGTGGCGCGGTAGCCAGCCTCGGTAAGCGATGCGGCGAGCGCCGGATCTTTGGCAGCGTCGACGACGCGCGCGTGGCCAAGCAGCTTGAGCCGCCGCCGGTTGGCGTAGTCCATGAGGATCAGCGCGACGCGGTCGTCGCCCGCGAGATTGCCCTCCGATACGTGCTGGCGGTTGCCCTGGAAATCCGCGAACGCGATCGTGTGGGCATCCAGCACCTTGAGAAATCCCTTCGGCCCGCCGCGATGCTGCAGGTAGGGCCAGCCAGTCTCGCTTACCGTGGCCATGTGGAAACTGTCGCGCTCGGCGATGAATTGCGCTTCGCCCGCACCCAGCGCATCCGGCGCATCCCCGCCCGCTTCGCGGCGCGCGTAGCTGGAACGGCTGCCGTCGATCTCCTGCAGCTGTTTAATGGCGGGCGTAAAAGCAATCTGTGCAAAACGTGAGGTCATGTGCGGTCTCCCGGAGGAGACTTTAGATTGATCCGATATTAAATAGAATAGTCAATTTATTTAATACATACTTTCTATTATCGGTATAATCCGCGGATGGTCGACCTGCTCTCGCTGCAGACCTTCGTACGCATTGCCGACGGCGGCAGCCTCTCCGCTGCGGCGCGCGCGACCGGCCGCTCGCTGCCGGCGATATCCCGCTCGCTGGTGCAACTCGAGGCGGACCTTGGCGTGCGCCTGCTGCACCGAACCACGCGCCGCATTCATCTCACCGACGCGGGAGTGCAATACCTCGAACGCTGCCGCCGCATCCTCGCCGAGGTGGACGACGCGAACGCCAGCGTCTCGAACCTCGATCGCTCGCTCGCCGGCCCGATCACGCTCACCGCGCCGATCCTCTTCGGGCAACTGCACATCGCTCCGGTGGTGACCGAGTTTCTCGGCCTGCACCCGGAGGTGAGCGTCAGCCTGATGCTGTCGGATGCGCTCTCCAACATCGTCGAGGAAGGCATCGACCTCGCGGTGCGCATCGGCAGGCTGCAGGACTCCGGGCTGGTGGCACGCAAGCTGGGCGAAGTGCGCCGCGTCGTCTGCGCCGCGCCCGCCTACCTAAAGCGCCGCGGCACGCCGAAAACACCCAAAGACCTCGCCAACCACAGCTGCCTGCAGTTTGGCGCGCTTTCACCCACGCCCTACTGGGAATTCCACGAGGCGGGCAAGCCGCGCCAGGTGCGCGTCCAGGGAAATTTCTCTTCGAATCAGGGTGCCCCGGTGATCGAGGCCGCGCGCGCCGGCCTCGGCATCGTCTTCCTGCTCTCCTATCAAGTGCAGGAACTGGTCGCGAAGGGCGAGCTGCGCGTGGTGCTGCAGGCCTACGAGGCGCCGCCGATCCCGGTGAGCGTCATCCTGCCCTCCGGCCGCCTGCAGCCCGCGCGTGTCAGGGCGCTAGCGGATTTCCTTCAAGCGAGTATCGGCGCGAAGAATCTCGCGAAACTGCGGACGATCAAAACGGCTTGAGGTTTCCCAGCAGCGTGGGCACCAACTCCGTAACCGTAGGGTGGATGTGCACCGCCCGCTGGATGGTGGTGTAGGGCTGCTTCGTGTACATCACGTCCAGCAGCGAGTGCACGACCTCGTCGCCGTTCAGGCCGAGGATCGCGGCGCCGAGCAGTTCTTTCGTGTCGGCATCCACCAGCACTTTCATGAAACCTTGCGTCTCTCCCATCTCGCGCGCGCGGCCGACGCGGGTCATGAGCATCTTGCCGCGCAGGAGCTTCCTGCCGCTCTTTTTTGCCTCGTCCTCGTTCATGCCGACGCGGCCGAGCGGCGGGTCGATGAAGAGCGCGTAGCAGGAGATGCGGTCGGAGATCTTGCGCGGGTCCTTGTCGAACAGGTTGGCGGCGACGATTTCGTAGTCGTTCCAGGAGGTATGCGTGAAAGCGCCCTTGCCGTTCGCGTCGCCCATGCACCAGACGCCTTCGGCGCTGGTGCGGCATTGGTCGTCCACGGTGATGTAGCCGCGTGCATCAGCGGCGATGCCCGCTTCCTTGAGTCCGAGGTCGCCGGTGTTGGAGATGCGGCCCACGGCGAGCAGCAGATGGCTGCCTTCGATGGATTTTCCCGCGCAGCTGACGTTGATTCGCGCTCCGTTGTTGCTCACTTTCAAATCTTCAGCACCAAGAAAAATCTCAACCCCTTCCCGCTCCAGAATGGCGCGGATTTCAGCGACGACATCGTCGTCCTCGCGCGGCAGAAGTTTGGGGAATTTCTCGATCACAGTGACTTTGGCGCCGAAGCGCCGGTACATCTGCGCGAATTCGAGGCCGATATAGCTGCCGCCGACGATGATCAGGTGTTCGGGGACCTTGTCCAATTCCATCATCTGCGAATTGGTCATGTAGGGCACGTCCTTGATGCCCGGGATGTCGGGCACCATGGCGCGTCCTCCGACATTGATGAAGACCTTCTCCGCTTGCAGCGTCCTGCCGCCCACCTCGAGCGTGCGCGGCGCGCTGAAGCGCGCCTGGCCGCGGATCAGGGTGACATTCTTCATGCCGGCAATCCAGGTGGCGAGGCCGTCGGTCGAGTGCTTGACGACGCCGTCCTTGCGCGCCTTCACCGCCTTCATGTCCACTTTAATGTCGCCGGAACTGAAGCCGTACTCGCCGCCGCGCCGCGCCATGTGAATCGCGCGCGCGCTGCAGACCAGCGTCTTGGTGGGAATGCAGCCGACATTGACGCAGGTGCCGCCGAGGAGCTTGCGTTCGATAATCGCGGTTTTCAGACCTTCCGCGCCCAGGCGCGCGGCAAGCGCTGGTCCGGCTTGCCCTGCGCCTATGACGATGGCATCGAAACCTTCTGCCATGGGGATGCTCCTTGTTAGACTTTGGCGGATGCGAGGTCTGGCAGTTTCTGTCGCTCTGGCCATGGTAAACCTGACAATCGTCCCGCTATTGTTCGCTGCCGCACCGAACATGGAGCCCGGCGTAGCGCTGGAACTCGCGCAGTGGCGCGCAAAGCATTACGGCGATATCCGCTACAAGCTTCGGATTCAATTGACGGAAGGCGCCGATCAGTTGCACGGCAACCTTGAGGTCACGGTCAGGCTGCCGAAGCGGCCGGTAGACCTGGTCCTCGACTGGAAGGGCAAGGCCGTACGGAACCTGCAGATAAACGGCAAGCCGGGCGCCGCCCAAGCGATAAATGAGCATCTGTCCGTCCCGGCCCAGGCGCTAAAAGCCGGAATCAACCGCATCACCCTCGATTTCGAAGCACCGGTCGCGGTGTCGGGCAGCGCAGTCACCCGCTACAAGGACCGCGAAGACGGCTCGGAGTACCTCTACACGCTGCTGGTGCCCGCTGACGCACGCACGCTGTTCCCCTGCTTCGACCAGCCGGACCTAAAAGCCCGGTTTTCGCTCCAACTCGATCTGCCTCAGCATTGGAAAGCAATTTCCAATGGTTCTGTTGAAAAGCAAACGAATAACAACTTCAAGTTCAACGAAACCGAACCAATCTCCACTTACCTGTTCGCCTTCGCCGCCGGGCCGTTCGAGACGCTGCGCGTCGAAGGCGACCCGGTGCGCCTCTTCGTACGCCGATCAAGGCTCGAAGCCGCCAAGCTTCACGTTGGCGAAGTGCTGCGTCTCAATCGCGAGGCAACCGCGTACTTCGAGCGCTACTTCGCGCGCAAATTTCCATTCGCGAAGTACGACCTGGCACTGCTGCCCGAATTTCCCTACGGCGGCATGGAGCACGCGGGTGCGACCTTCCTGAACGAGGAGCGCGTGCTGTTTCCGGCGCCACCGAGCGCCACAGACCT
>JANNXB010000392.1:0-10793 GCA_031409355.1 Betaproteobacteria bacterium
CCGATGGCGAACGCGGAATTGTCGGAGGAATTCGACCGCTTCGCCGCCGACCCCGACCTGTGGGTGGCGATCATCACCGGCGCGGGCGAAAAGGCCTTCTGCACCGGCAACGATTTGAAGTACCACGCCGAACTCCGCGCGCGCACCGGCGAGCGCCCGGTCCATCCGCCGAAAGGCTTCGCCGGGCTGACCGCGCGCTACGACCTCGACAAACCCGTCATCGCGGCGGTGAACGGCGTCGCGATGGGCGGCGGCTTCGAGATCGCGCTCGCCTGCGACCTCCTTATCGCCTCCGACCAGGCCGTGTTCGCGCTGCCCGAGCCGAGGGTCGGCCTCGCAGCGGGCGCCGGCGGCATGCAGCGCCTGCCTCGCACCGTGCCGCTGAAGCAGGCGATGGGCATGATGTTGACCGGCCGGCGCGTCGGCGCCGTGGAAGGCATGCAGCTCGGCTTCGTCACCGCCGTCGTGCCGCACGCGAAGCTGATGGAAGAAGCGCGCCGCTGGGCCGGCCTGATCCTGGAATGCTCGCCGATGAGCGTTCGCGCGACCAAGCAGGCGGTGCTGCGCTCGCTCGACGCGCCATCGCTCGAGGCGGCGATGAAGAACATGGACTATCCGGCCTACGCCGCGATGGCGCGCGGCGAAGACGCGATCGAGGGACCGAAGGCTTTCGCCGAGAAACGCAAGCCCGACTGGAAAGGGCGATAGGCCTAGCTGGCTATCTCAGGAGCCACCCATGCAGTTTGACGACGTTGTCCTCGGTCGCCGCAGTATACGCGGCTATAAACCCGACCCGGTTCCCAGAGCGCTGATCGAGGAAATCCTCGGCTTGGCGATGCGCGTTCCGTCGTCGATGAATACCCAGCCGTGGAATTTCTACGTCATCACGGGCGAACCGTTGAATCGAATCCGCGCCGGCAATACCGAACGAATGCAGGCAGGCGTGCCGCAATCGCGCGAGTTCCGCATAGGCCAGGCCTTTGCGGGCAAGCATCGCGAACGGCAGGTTGGCGTAGCCAAGCAATTGTTCTCGGCCATGGGAATCGCGCGCGATGACAAGGATGGGCGGCAGGACTGGGTAATGCGCGGCTTCCGCCAATTCGACGCGCCGGTATGCGTGATCGTGACCTACGACCGGGTGCTGCACGGAAGCGACGATGCCCCATTCGATTGTGGCGCCGTGGCAACCGCCCTGGTCAATGCCGCCTGGTCTCGCGGGCTGGGCGCCGTGATCAACAGTCAGGGAATCATGCAATCACCGGTGGTGCGCGAGCACGCCGGAATCGCCGAGGATCAGGTCATCATGAAAAGCATAGCGCTGGGCTGGCCGGACTACAGCTTCCCCGCGAATGCGGTGGTATCGGAGCGCAAGTCCGTCGCTGAGGCTGCGGTGTTCGTCGGCTTCGAGGATGACACGCGAGACAACTAAGCCGATGGTTGGCTGGAACTGACCTCGCGAGGTTCGTGGATCGCTCAAAAAAAACCGCCGAAATCAGCCAAATCTAGCGATTTCTGGATGTCGGCCCGCCGTCGGAACCCGTCGTTAGGCCGCCGGTTCGCTGCACCGCAACGAGAAACCGGCCGATCTGACCAAAGGGCTGCTACCGGCAAGAAGCGGTCTTATTCTGATCTGTTAGCGGCTCAATTTCCTGCCAACCAGGCGCGCGCAGTGTCGAGTTCGGAGCGCGGCTCGCCCTTGCCCGCCATGGCGACCAGCTTCCCGAAGTATTCCTTCGCCTTCGCGCGCTCGCCTGCCTGTGACGCCGCGAGGCCGGCACCGTAGTACCCGCGCAGGCGGTTCGGCTCGCGCTTCTGCGAGGCTTCGTACTCCTTCAGCGCCTCCACCGGGCGCTTGAGCTCGAGCAGCATGTCGCCCAGGAGCTCGCGCGCCGGTAGCAGTCGTGCCGGCGTGACGATGTGCTTCTCGCTCTTGTCTTCCAGGTCGGCGGCTTGGCGCATCGCCGCGAGCGCCTCGTCGATCCTGCCCAGCGCAAGCGTCGTCCAGGCGGTCGACGAGAGCCGCATCACCTCGACCTCGTTTGCCCAGTAGGTGTTCTTCGCCGCCTTCAGCTCATCGCCGAGCGCCGCGATGCGCTCGACGTCCTTCTGCGCGGAGGCGGCGTCGCCGCTGCGCGCGGCGCCGAGCGCCCGGGCAAAGTGCGTCATCGCCACGGTGAACGCATACTTGTCCTGCCGCGGCTCGAGCTGCGCCGCGGCGCGCCAGTCGGCGCGCTCCACGGCGAAGCGCGCCGGCATCGCGGCGAGCGCATAAGGGGCGGTGAATCTCGCTGGATTGAAGCCCTTTACCTCCTGCGCCTCGTCGATCGCCTTGCGCGCCTCGCTGTCGCGCGCGAGCTGCAGATTGGCATAGGTCATGTAGTCAAGGGCGTGCGTCGCCTCGTCGGGCTCGTTGCTTTTCTGCGCCACCGTCGCCGAGCGGCGGTTGGTCGCCACTGAGTCGCTCCACGCGCCGACGCGCGTGAAAATGTGCGAGGGCATGTGCAGCGCGTGCGGCGCATCTGGCGCGATCTTCGCGTAGCGGCGCGCGGCGGGCACACCGTCTTTCGCGATCGGCGGCGCGTCGTAGCTGTGGATCAGGTAGTGCGCCACGCCTGGATGGTCGGGATGCTTCTTGAACTGCTTCTCCAGGATCGCCGCGGCCTTCAGATAGGCGGCGTAAGTCTGGTCAGACTGCAGCTGCGTACCGGCGAGGTATAGCGCGTAGAAAATCTGCGCCTCGTCATCCTTCGGGTACTTCGCGGCGAGCTTCTCGTAGGCCGCGGCGCGGGAGAGCTGGCGCTCGCGTTCGGTGCGGTTGGCGAAGTTGTCGTAGTACGCCGCTACCGCCTCGAGGTAGTCGCGCTCGCGCTGCGTCTTGGCATTCATCGCGCGGCCCTTGTCGATCGCGCCCTGCGCGAGCGGCGCGTCCTTCGCCGAGGCGCCGGTGCCGCCAAGCGGGTTGTTCATCAGGATCGAAGCGTAGCCCCACGCGGCGATCGCGCAGCGCTGGTCTTCGCGCCCCACATCCTCGAAGGCTGAAGTCGCGGCAGTGTAGAAGAACGAGTGGAGCATCGCCACCGCGTCCTGCAGCTTCTTCTGCACCGCGGGACTGCAGGAATTCTGGAACTTCACCTTGCCTAAGCCGCCGGAGGGCTTGTCCTCGTCGTGGGCTGCGGTGGCGCCTGCGGCGACGAGCAGAATGGAGAAGAGAACAGAGCTGGCTGTGCGATGCGTCATGGTTGCCCCCGACCGGAAAGAATGCAGAGCTTACTCTCTATGGCAACTGCGTCGCACCTGGGTGAGGTGCTAAGCCGCGGCAAGCGCCGCGCAACGTTCAATCGTTCCTCTCTTTTTTAATGTTTCGGCCCAAGTTAAATTCCCGACGGGCATGCCGAAATGCGTAGGCTCTGAACGACGGCTTCGGGTCGAAACCCGACTTCGACCGTCCGTTCGCTGCACCGCGGCAAGGAACTACCCGACCGGGCCGGGAGACGGCTCGCAGCCAGAAGCCGACATCCGCAGCTAGGCCAACCTGGACGCTTAGACAAACAAAACCCCCGCCGAAGCGGGGTCTGAGTCAGTGCTGCTAAGAGAGACTAAGCAGCTTCCTTCAGTTTCCTGCGACGTGCAGCGAATCCGAGCAAACCAAGTCCAGCGAGCAGCATCGCGTAGGTTTTAGGTTGCCTCATGCAAGTCCTCTTACGCTTGCCGCAACACTTGGCGGATCGTACTAGTCAGAATATCTTTGCTATAGGGCTTTGTTATGTAGCCGTCAGCGCCAAGATCCAAACCGCGTTGAATATCCTCGGCACTGGTCAATGCGGTAAGCATGACCACCGGCAGCAATGACAGCCGCGGGTCCGTTCTCATGCACGCAAGGATTCCGAAACCATTACCGTCAGGCAGCATGACATCTAGAAGAACAAGGTCCGCAAGAGGCTGGGATTCCAAGTCCATGACCATTTCCCGACAACTGCGGGCGACCCTTACACGGTAGCCAGCCATGCTGACCCGCAGGTCACCAAGTGCCGCCTGGTCCGGATCATCTTCCACAAGGAGGATGACGATCTGTGTCGGATCCTTTGACAGCGTCTCTCGATTTTTCAATCTCGCCGTCGCCAAGTACGCGCCCTTGTCTTTTAGGGCTATATCTACGGCTCTCGCTTCATCCTCGATCCGCCGCTGTTCATCTGGAATTTTGCCAAGTGCTGCGATTGACGGACCCTCGTTTGCCAGCGAATTGAAGTCCAGGTCAAAGGCGTCGCTCGCGCCCGTGGATTCTATAAATCCAATCTCTTCCAACTCTGCCAGCCAATCCGCAATCAGCGCATCGGAATACTGACGCAGGCGACCCCGAACGATGTTGGGGTGCGTGTCTCCATCAATTAGGCAAAGAATACGCCGATAGTCAACGGGAATGGCGTCATCCACACTGCGTAACGCCGCCTCACCAGAAGCAGTACGGCGATAGGTCACGTCGAGTTTCATCTATTCGACCGGGAAGGCTCATGACAAAAAGAAATTGTAATCCTGCCCTCGCTGCGAAGGACGACATACTCGCCGTCTCGGAAAACTGCGTTGAGGCGAGCGCGGGTTTCGCAAATGACGGCCAGCGGTAATGACCGCTATGGGTTGCGGTCGTTCGGAATCGTCATCAATCTCAGATCGAAAAGGTCAGGGGGCGCAGACGATTCCTTGGACGGCTACGGCAGGAATGCTTGGCGGGGTCTGCCGCCCAGCCTGAGACGTATTCGCTAGGGACAAACGATACTTCGCCTGTGACATCGCCTCGGATGCTTTGGAAACAGAGAGAATCCGGAATCTCGCTCCCATGCAGTCGTATTCCAGAAACGCGCGCCTTGAAATCTCGCCGTCTTGGCCTCGTTCCTTCAGATATTGAGTTACCCAGACCTTGCGCATCTGACCTTGCTTACTGATCGTCCTTGAGTCAATGTAATGAATGGCATTTTCCGTGTCGTTCACCTTCACCCATTGCGCCCAAGCCGGGGCGGCTGCAAGCACGAGCGACAATGTCAAGATGAACCGCATCTAGCCCTCCGTCGGTTTCTAGCCCCTTCGCTACTCCCGCCACGGTGTCGGCAGGCGGACTACCTGTCAGCTGGAACTGAGAGTCAGCCTACACCGTGAATGACCGCTTCGGGTTGCGGAACCCGACATCCGGCCAGGAATCGCTGCAGTGCGGTAAGAAATCGCCCGACCAGGCCGAGCGGCGGCTACCGGTCAGCGGTCATTCCTGCCAGCGGATAGACCTACCCGCTAGTCCCTGAAGCGGTATAGGGTGACTTCCTTGGCTTGGGTGAACTGGATTGGGTGCTGCCGGGTCCCAAATGGCTTCTGTAAATAGTGATCCGCAGAGAAGGGCGCATATGGAAAATGAAGTACTGCAACGGCTAGATCGGATGATCATGAAGCACGAATTGCTGTTGGCAAAGGTGCGGGTACAGCGCGGCCTGGTTCCCGCCGAATTAATGGCGCAAATAGGTAATTTGGAAGCAGGGCTGTATGCGCTGCGCGAAGGTGTGCATGGTTTTATGAAAGCTAAGGAGTGCGGACTTCCCCTTGAAAGCCTCGATAGCTACGTGACCTCATTGGAGGCCGTTGCCAATGAGGCTGAAAAATCATTAATGGAGGCGATCGCAAAACTAGAGGTAGTTCAAAAGATAGGGTGACCCGTGTAGTAGCTCTCTTCAACTATCGGAAGCTTCTGCGAACGACCGGTTCGGAAGCCGTCGTTAGATCGCCGGTTCGCTGCACTGCAACGAAAACTCGCCCGATTGGGCCGCATGACGACTACCGGCCAGGCGCGGCCATTCGCGAGTATCGGCAATTGGCCGAACAGATTTTCCACTCAATCAGCACTCTGAAAAGTGCGCTGGCCCGCAGATATTGGTTTCCCGACACCGCAGGACAAAAGGATTAAAAAACACGCCCCCGAACCACCGACACGCAACGCGTAACGAAGGTTTATCCTTAACGGCATGGCACTTCCAGACCGCATTTATCGGCGCAGCCCCGCAGGGCTGAAAATGCTTACCGACCCGGACAGGACATGTCCTCTCGAGCACCAGCGCATTCTCGCGTTGATCGATCATGACACGCATACTGACGTCGTTCGTGGCTGCTTGCGCCAGTTTCCGGACACACTGCTTGCCGATTGGCTTGCAGAAATGGAGGAACTCGGCTACCTGAGTTCGACATTGGCCGACATTACGCAGAATCTGGATTTCACGGAACTGTTCAAGGCGCTGCGGCAGGTGCCGGCACCGCTGGCCCAAGAAGACAGAAAGCAGATCGAACGTCAGGCAGGCTTGGTGACCGCGACACTCGGCGACAAGGGCGCCTTCCTGTCCCTGGACCGTATCAAGAACCGCGAACCGCTCCGGAAAACGCCCGACGAAATATCAGTACTTGTGGTGGAGGACGATCCCGACCAGGCAGCGCTCGCGGAAATGCGGGTCAGCATGGGCGGATACATTGTTCGCTTGGCCACAAGCCAGCAAGCGTTTCGCCAAGAGCTGTATGCAGGGCGGCTGCCCGAGATCGTGCTCCTGGACATCAGGCTTCCGGACGGCGACGGCTTCGAGATCCTGGCGGCCATGCGCCGCCATCCCAAGCTTGCGCTGCTCCCGGTCGTCATGTTGACGGTGATCACCGGAAAGGAGAACGTGCGCCGCGGACTCGAACTTGGCGCGGACGGCTACATCACGAAGCCCTACAGCAAGAAAATTGTCGTCGAAACAATCCGTGACGTCCTCAAACACTCGTAGAAGAGAGAGAGGCTTTGGTACAACCATCCGCCTCAGATCGAGGCCCGAGGGAATGTCGGCTCTGGGTCTATTCTGTTGAAAAACTCCATTTCAATCGGTGATGAGAAAATTCTGGGCGTTACGGGGCGCGATGCGCCCGTCTGGCTGGGGAGGTACATGGAATTGCCGATGATGCAACCCAAAGGCCCTTGAGCGGCAAACCAGTGAAACCACGCCAACTTTTTAATTGATGCCGTTACTGCCGGAATTTCCGCGCCACTGCGATTTTGAGTTTTTCAACGGAATAGGCCAGGAGCCGGCATTCGCGGCGAGGCCGTGACCACTCACTATGGTAAACAAAAAACCCGCCGAAGCGGGTTTCTGTGAGTGCTGCTAAGAAGGACTACGCAGCCAGTTTCAGCTTCCTGCGCCGCGCGTGGAATCCGAGCAGGCCAAGTCCAGCGAGCAGCATCGCGTAGGTCTCGGGCTCCGGTATCGGGGAGGTGACGGTTTGGGATGTGATGCCGTAACTTGAACCTTGGCCGATGGCGCTCGCATACCCTGCGCCGATGTGCGCGCCGATGGCCGACGTCAGAAACGAGCCGCTGTTTAAGGTCACATTGAAATCGAACTGGTAGGCACTCCCCGATAGAACGCCGAACACGCCCTTGGTGTTCGCCTCGGCGCAGGCAAATCCTCCGCCGCTCCCACTACACCCGGTATTGCCGGCTGGACCACTGGAAATCGGGCTTACCAATCCAGTCCAAGCACCTGCTCCGTTTGGCGCTGACGCCAACGTGAAGCTGATGTTTTCACCAGTCCAAGCCTTGATGTCCACCGAGTCCAGATAGGCCAACGTTGGATTGGAGCCGGCATGGTTGTAGCCGGTTGTATTCAGGAGGAGTGAGAAAGAGTGATTCGTGGAACTCCCGCCGAAATCTGTAAGCGTGTAATTTACGCCCATGTCGGTGAGCGAAGTGCTCCATTGCGCCTGCGCGGCCGGTGCAAGCGCGACCGCGACGGTTGCCAACGGCACTAGTACAAGCGTCTTGAGTTTCATGTTCGACTCCTGTCTTCTACCCGTTGAGGATCTTTTTTTATCCCAGCTTCCAGCGTTACCAGTCTAGGCGTTTGAGCAGGCAAAAGGTGTCAAGAACTGTCAAGACAGGTGCGGTTCCGGGTGAGCGCGTCAGCGGCGCGCCTTGAACTTCCTGAATGACGGCTTCGGGTGGAACCCGACATCCAATCAATGGCTCGCTGCGCCGCAACGAAAAACCGCCGGTTAGTCTGCGTCTGATCTCCGCTTTGGAGCTTTAGTGCGTCGCTTCCTCGGCAAGATTGCGCCGGGCACTCTCTCGGTCTGGTCGGCGTCGGGTGGCCCCTTGAGCTCGACCGTGTTTCCGTCCGGATCCGTCAAATACATCGAGGGGCCGTGGCCAAGCGCGCCGTAGCGGCGCGCAACCGGGCCGGGCCTGATTCCCTTTCGCTTCAGGTGCGCGATGATCTTCTTTTCGGAAAATTTGCCGAGCTGCATGCAGAAATGATCCATGTTCCGCCGCTTGCGTCCTGCCGCAGCGCCACCGGGCTTTCCGGCGCTCCCCCTGACGTCGACCAGATCGATCAGACTTGCACCCGCGCGCAGCTGGGTCAATCCGAGACTGGGCAGAACCCGCTCGACCTCGCAACCAAGCACCGCCCTGTACCAGGCGCAGGCGCGCGCAATGTTCGTCACTCTGAGTACGACGTGATCGAGACCGAGAGCCTTGATGGCCACCATGACCAATCTTCGTTGTCAGGATTGAAAATGAAACATCAACAGTTTGATGATAAGCAACACAGGACGCTAACCCCAAATGGCGGCCAATACCAGGCATTCACGAACCGCGCCGCCCACTACAATGCCGCACGATGACGGGGCCCGCGGCACAGGACCGGTTGCCGGCGCGCCTGCTCATGGCGGTGTTCGCGCCGTTCGCCGCCGGCTATTTCCTTTCGTACTTCTTCCGCAACGTGAACGCGGTGATCTCGCGCGACCTCGCGCGCGAATTCTCGCTCGCGCCCTCGGACCTCGGGCTGCTCACCGCGGCCTACTTCTTCGCGTTCGCCGCCTTCCAGCTGCCGCTCGGCGTGCTGCTCGATCGCTTCGGGCCGCGCCGCGTGGTCGCTTCGCTCATGTGCATCGCCGCGGCGGGCGCGCTCACCTTCGGCCTGGCCGAAGGTTTCCTCGCGCTCACCATCGGGCGCGCGCTGATCGGCTTCGGGGTCGCGGGGGGGCTGATGGGCGCGATGAAGGCGTTCACGCTCTGGTTCCCGCCCTCGCGGCTCGCCACGCTGAACGGCCTGTATATCGGCGTGGGCGGCATCGGCGGGCTGGCGGCGACCGCGCCGGCGGAGATGCTGCTCGGGCCGGTGGGCTGGCGCGGCCTGTTCTTCGGCCTCGCCGCGCTCTCGCTCGGCGCCGCGGCGCTCATCTTCACCGCAGTTCCGGAGAAGCCGCTGCCCGGGCGCGGCGATTCGCTCGGCGCTCAGATCGCGGCTTTCCGCACGGTGTTCGGCGCGCAGGTGTTCTGGCGCATCGCGCTACCCTTCGTCACCACGCACGCGGTCTACCAGGCGCTCGCCGGCCTGTGGCTCGCGCCGTGGCTGTACGACGTCGCGGGGCTCGCGCGCGGCACGGTCGCCACGCACCTGTTCTGGGCCGCGGCCGCCTACGCGGCGGGCTCGGTGTTCTTTGGCACCGCCGCCGACCGGCTGGCGCGCGCCGGCATCCCGCACATGACCATGTACAAGCTCGGGCTGTCGATCACCATCGGCGCCTTCGCCTGCCTCGCGGCCGGCGTCACCATGGGCGTGCAGGCGATCGTCATGGTGTACGGCTTTTGCTCGATCTCGGCCGCGCTCGCCTTCGCGCTGCTCGCGCCGCGCTTCCCGGTCGCCATGTCGGGGCGCGTCACGACGTCGGTGAATGTGCTGATGTTCGGCGGCTCGTTCGTGTGCCAGTGGGGCATCGGCGCGGTGCTGCGCCTGTGGCCGGTGGCCGACGGCCAATACGCGCCAGAGGGCTACAGCGCCGCTTTCCTCGTGCTCGGCCTGGTGCAGCTCGCGAGCCTAGTGTGGCTGCTGCCGATGCGCGCGCAGGAGGCCAAATTCACATGAGGCCTAACCGCCATCAATCGAATGTCTGCTTTAGAAGCCGACATCCGGCCCCGGTGTGACGGTACACAATGGGGCTTATGTCTCGCGAGTCGCCAAAAGCAAAAAGTGCGTGAACGAACAATCCCGCTAGAGCGTCTCGACGAAGAAGCCTTCTCTGCGTTCGGCCGGGTACTTGGCACGCCATTTCCGGTTGACCCTGCTGCAACGGCCTTCAGCCACCCTGGAAGCGATTTCTGGCATATGCACGACTTCGAACCCGGGGACGGTGGCAAGACGGAACTGCTGTGGGTGAACTACCGCAGCAGCAGTTTGCGCCTGCGGGCGCTCGAGGTGCATTGGCGTACCGAGCAGGCGATCGTACCGCTCGGGAACGGTGAGATCGTGCACGTCGTATGCCCGACCCGGGAGGACAACAGTCGATTGCCGGATCTCGCCCGATTGCGCGCCTTCCGCGTTGGCGGCGGGTTGGGCGTGTGCATGCGGCCAGGCTGCTGGCACACCAGCCTCGTGCTGGCCGGTCAGACGACCTGCCTGATGCTGACCCGGCGCTCGACCACCCGCGACCTGGTCGCCCACCTGAAGGGTGAATCCGAAGCACTCGAGAGCAGTACCGTCGAGATCTCAAGCCTTGGCGAAATCGAACTGCGCGTGCAGGCCTGAGAATTACTCAGCCCGGGCGGAATTTCAATTCAGTTTTTCCAGCTTCTGCAGCGAGCGCATGCGCCACGGAATCTTGACGTCCGGAAAGGCCTTCGGAAATTCCGTGTAGCTGACTTCGCCGACGTAGATGTCGCCGCGCGAATCCACCGCCAGGCCGTGCGGCGCGATGAACTTGCCGGTTTCCAGTCCCGGACCCGCTTCGCCACCGAG
>JANNXB010000393.1:0-1946 GCA_031409355.1 Betaproteobacteria bacterium
TCGCTCGATGGCGAACTCGACCCGATGTTCCAGCTGCTCATCCGCGCAGGGCAGGCCGCGTTCGCGGAGGCCCGGACGCAGGACCTGGATCGCGGCGCGGTCGGCGTCGTTCTCGGCAACATCGCCCTGCCCACCGCGGCCGTGGCTGTGCTGTCCGACGAAATACTGCTGCCGCTGTTCGAGCAGAAGGTGTTTGGCCGCGCAAGAACCGAACCCCGGCTGGCGACGAATCCCCTGAACCGGTACGTCACGGGCCTGCCAGCCGCCCTGCTGGCGCAATCGCTCGGCCTGGGCGGCGCCTGCTACACGCTCGACGCAGCCTGCGCCTCGTCGCTTTACGCGGTGAAGCTCGCCTGCGACGAACTGCTTGCGCATCGCGCCGATGCGATGCTGGCCGGCGGCTTGTCGCGCCCCGATTCGCTTTACACGCAGATGGGTTTCTCCCAGCTGCGCGCCCTTTCCCCGAGCGGGCGCTGCTCGCCGTTCGACCGCAAGGGCGACGGCCTCATCGTGGGCGAAGGCGCCGGCGTGGTGGTGCTAAAGCGCCTGGCGGATGCGCTGCGCGACGGCGACCGGATCCACGCGCTGATTCGCGGCGTCGGCCTGTCCAACGACCTTGAGGGCAAGCTGCTGTCGCCGAGCTCCGAGGGCCAGTTGCGCGCGCTGAAGCTGGCCTACGCGCAGGCCGGCTGGACGCCGCAGATGGTGGACCTGATCGAGTGCCACGCCACCGGCACGCCGGTGGGCGATGCGATCGAGTTCGAGAGCCTGATGCGCCTCTGGGAAGGCGGCGAGTGGCAGCCGTCGCAATGCGTCCTGAGCGCCGTGAAGTCGAACATCGGGCACCTGCTTACCGCCGCGGGCAGCGCCGGACTGATCAAGACGCTGCTCGCGATGCAGCACGGCAAGCTGCCGCCGGTGGCGAATTTCGAGCAACCCTCCGGCAAGGTTGCGCTGGAAGGCAGCCCGTTCGCGATACTCAAGCAGAGCCGGCCCTGGGAGCGCCGCGCGGCCGGCGTACCGCGCCGCGCCGCCATCAATGGCTTCGGCTTTGGCGGCATCAACGGGCACCTGCTGATAGAGGAATGGCTCGGCCAGACAGAAAGCCTGCCTGCGCGCGCAATTCCTTCCCCCGTGCCGATTGCGGTCGTTGGCATGGCAACGCGCGTGGGCCGCTGGCCCGACCTGGACGCTTTCCAAAAACAGGTTTTGTATAAAGAAAAAATAGAAGCCCCGGCAGAACGTGCGCATTGGCGCGGCCTGGGCAGCGAAGAGATCCATCGCGTCTGGGGCCGCTCGTCCCCGGGGTTTTTCCTTGATGAGCTGTCGGTGCCGATCGAGCGCTTCCATATCGCGCCGCGCGAGCTGGCCGAAATGCTGCCGCAGCAGATCCTCATGCTCGACGTGGCGAAATCCGCCCTCGAGGACGCGCGGAATCCCGGTCTGGACTCTTCACGCAGCGGCGTGTTCATTGGCCTCGGCCTCGACTTGCGTTCGACAGACTTCCACTTCCGCTGGTCAATGAAGAAACGAGCGCCCGCGTGGGCGCACGACGCGGGCCTGGAGGCGGGAACCCCTGAATCGGCCCAGTGGATACAGCGCCTTTGCGACGCCGCGGGCCCGCCCCTGACCGCCGACCGCACCCTCGGAGCACTGGGCGGCATTGTCGCGAGCCGCATCGCGCGCGAGTTCCGCATCGGCGGTCCCAGCCACAGCATCTCGAGCGAGGAAACTTCCGGGCTGCGCGCACTGCAGGTCGCGGTGCACGCGCTGCAGAAACGCGAACTGGACATCGCGCTCGCCGGCGCAGTCGACCTGAACGGCGACCTGCGCGCGCTGCTCGCGAAAGCCGCGCCGGGGGACGGCACGATACCCGGCGAAGGCGCGGCCTGCGTGGTGCTGAAGCGCCTCGACGATGCGGTGCGCGACGGCGACAGGATCTACGC
>JANNXB010000394.1:0-2214 GCA_031409355.1 Betaproteobacteria bacterium
CACCTGCGCCTTCTCATAGGTGGCCTGCTCCTCGCGCGCGACCGCGGGCAGGCGGACGGCGTTGGCGAAGAACCCGGTGCCGGTGCGGCTGTGGCGCCCGACCATGACGTTGTCCAGGACGGTCATGGTGCGGAACAGGGCAAGGTTCTGGAACGTGCGCCCGATGCCGATTGCGGCGACGCGGTGCTTCGGCACGCGCAGCAGCGATTCGCCGTCGAACAGGATGTCGCCGCTGCCGCACTCGTAGAGGCGCGACAGGCAGTTGAACAGCGTGGTCTTGCCCGCGCCGTTGGGGCCGATCAGGCCGACGATGCTGCCGGTGGGCACGTCGAAAGACACATCGTCCAATGCGACGATGCCGCCAAAGCGCACGCCGACGTTCTGCACGCGCAGCAACGCCCCTGCGACACTCGTTCCGATAGACCCTCCTCCATCAGAAGACGACTAGGTGAGCACAAATTCCCGTACACGCGGCGCGCGTACTGTTGCGTATCGTGTCGGATTGTGAAGGAAGAAACGCCGGCTGGCTAGTCCGCCTTCAGGGCCCGTTCGCCGGCGGCACGGCCTTCGGCATCCTTTTCCGCGGCGTATTTCGCGGCGGAAAGAACATCCCCTTCCGCAAGCGGCTTCAGCAAGTAATATTCCTGCGTGGCCGTGCCCGGCACCATCTCGCGCATCAGGGTGCCCATGAGGCCTTCAAAGATGCCGGACAGGATCAGCGGCGCCTTGGCCGCGGCGCCCGGCGCATTGCCGCTGGCCTCGATCACCTTCAGTTTGCGCACGGCGACGAGCGTGTATTTCTCCGCGCCTACGGCGATGGTGTTGGCGACCGTCTTGAACCGCGCTGCCGGAGGAAAAGGGCGCAGCAGCGCATACCGGCCATCGCCTTCCTCGACGATGACGGGCGCGCCCGTTGGATCCGACAGGACGTAGCGGCAGGTCATTTGCCCGCTTGCCCCTTCGAATTGCACACGTCCCGACACGCGCATCTGCCGGCCGCGGAACACCACTTCCTCGTCGAGCGGGAACGCTTCGGCGCCGGGCGCCATCAGCCTGGCTCCACCGCTGCGGGTTTTCCGTCCGCGTCCAGGGCAACGACGCGATCGCGTCCCGCGGCCTTGGCGTAGATCAGGCTGGCCTCGGCGCGCCCGATCAACAAACGCGTGTTCTCGCCCTTGCGGTGCTCGGCAACGCCGAGGGTGCAGCTAAGGTGCCGCCTGCCGCGCACTTCAGGCAGGGGCTGGCGGCCGACCGCGGCACGGATCCGTTCGGCCGCGACCACCGCGCCGCGCAAGCCCGTGTCGGGCATCAGGGCGAGGAATTCCTTGCCGCCATAGCGTCCGAAAATATCGACATCGCGCAATGCTTCCGCCGCCGCGGCCGTAAACAGCTTTAGGGCGACGTCGCCCGCGGCCGTGCCGTGCGTCTCGTTGACGCTCCCCAGCCAGTCGAGGTCCACGCGCGCGATCGACAGCGGCTTGCCGACGCGTTCGGCGCGCGCGATCTCGCGCTCCAGCGCGTCCATCAGGTGGCGGTGGTTGTAGGCGCCGGTGAGCGAGTCGCGGCTAGCGCGTTCGTCCGCTTCCAGGCCCAGTTCGTGCAGCTTGCGGTGCGCTTCCGACAGGCGCTCGCGCAGCCGCAGGACGACGCCGGCGGCGTAAATGAACCAGGTGAACGCCAGGAGCAACGCGCCGAACTGCGTCCAGGCCGCCGCCAGCTGGATCGGATAGCCGTGGTCGATCAGCATGAACAGCGCCGTGCCGTGCGTGATCAGGGCAAACGAGGCGAGTATCGCGAGCCGGGCGCGGTCGAGCTGCAGCATGCCGTAGAGCATCGCCACGAGGTAGAGCACGGAAATCACCGCGGGAGAGTCCTCGACGCGGTAAGTGAGCCAGGCCAGCAGCACGAACGCCACGAACAGTTGCGCGGCAATGAAGTTCGCCTCCGGGTACCGCGCGCTGTAGCCGGATCGCACCAGCGCGTGGACCACGGCGGCGAGCAACGCGAACGCGAGGCAGCCTTCCACGCCGATCATGGCGTCCACCAGGCCGAGGATCGCGGCCAGCACCAGCACCAGCGACATCAGCGCGAGGCTGCCGATGCCGAGCAGGGCCCGCCGCCAGTGGGGCGCGTCCTTGATCATTCCGGTGAAGGGATTTTCCATGCTCAGCCCGCGAAACGGGATTCTGGCAGACCCTGGACGCCGGCGGCGAC
>JANNXB010000395.1:0-23923 GCA_031409355.1 Betaproteobacteria bacterium
CCGACGGCCAAGTTCGCGTTCAGCCATCCGGCGCATTTCATCGCGCTCGGTTTCGGCGCCGGCCTGTCGCGCTTCGCGCCGGGGACCGCCGGAACCTTGGTGGCCTTTCCCCTCTGGTGGGCGATCGGCGGCGGCTATGAACCGCTCGTACTGCTCGGGTTTCTCGCGCTGCTCTTCGCGGTCGGGATCTGGGCCTGCGAACTGACCGGCCGCCACCTCGGCGTCTCCGACCACGGCGCGATGTGCTGGGACGAGGTCGTCGCTTTCCTGCTGATCCTCGCGCTGACGCCGCAGGATCCGTGGTGGCAGGCGGCCGCTTTCTTCCTGTTCCGCGCCTTCGACGTGGTGAAGCCGCCGCCGATCCGGCAGCTCGAGATGCGCATCAAGGGCGGTTTCGGCGTGATGTTCGACGACCTGCTCGCCGCCGGGTATACGCTTCTTGTCCTGGCGATTGCGAAGCGGTTTTTCTTTCCATGAATCTTTCTTTTCTTTCCCGGAGGGCGGGAAAGGCCCTGAAGGACAAGGGCCATATCCTCGTCACCGCGGAATCCTGCACCGGAGGGTGGGTGGCGCAGGCGGTCACCTCGATCGCGGGTTCGTCGGAATGGTTCGAGCGCGGCTACGTTACCTACTCGAACGCCGCCAAACGGGAGGCGCTGGGCGTGCGCAAGGCGACGCTAGAGCGCCACGGGGCGGTGAGCGAGCCGACCGCGCGTGAGATGGCGCGTGGCGCCCTGAAACGATCGCGCGGAGCGCTGAAAGGACCGCGCGGAGCGCTCAGCCGCGCTCGCGGCATCATCGCCTTGTCTGTCACGGGCATCGCGGGCCCCGGCGGAGGTTTGCCAGGAAAGCCGGTCGGCACGGTTTGTTTCGCCTGGGCGCAGGGGCGTAAGATTCGCAGCGAAACCCGCCGCTACAAGGGCGGGCGCCGGAGCATCCGGCGGCAGTCCGTTGTCCATGCCTTGCGCGGAGTACTGAAGTGGCTTTGACTACAACGACAAGCGTCCGTCCTGCGGCGGTTGCCGGTGCGTTCTATCCGGGCAACGCGCCGCAGCTCGCGGCGGAGCTCGACGAACTGCTGGACGGCGTCGAGAACTTCGAGGCGAAGCTCGGCTTTCCCAAGGCGCTGATCGTGCCGCACGCGGGCTACGTCTATTCCGGGCCGGTCGCCGCGTGCGCCTACGACGAACTTGCGGCCGCGCGCGGCATCGTCAAGCGGGTAGTGCTGATCGGCCCTTCGCATTTCGTCGGCGGCCGGGGCCTCGCGCTCCCCGAATGCGAGGCATTCGAGACGCCTCTTGGGCGCATCAGGCTCGACGCGGCCGGCGTCGCCGAACTCGCGGACCTGAAACAGGTGGTGCGAAGCGCGGCGGCGCACGCGCAGGAGCACTCGCTGGAAGTGCAATTGCCTTTCCTGCAGCGCGTGCTGGGCGATTTCGCGCTGATCCCGATCGCCGCGGGCTCGGCCCTCACCGAGGAGGTCGCCGAGGTGATCGAGCGGCTCTGGGGCGGGCCGGAGACGCTGTTCGTCATCAGCACCGACATGTCGCACTATCATGCCTACGACGACGCGAAGCGCATCGACGGCGCGACGCTCGAACGCATCGAGGCGTTTGCCGCCGACCTGAATTACGAGGAGGCCTGCGGCGCCACCGGGCTGAACGGCCTGCTCTCGGTCGCGCGCGCGAAGGGCCTGTCGATCAAGCGGCTGGCCGCATGCAATTCGGGCGACACTGCGGGTTCCAGGGCGCGCGTCGTCGGCTATTCCTCGTTCGCGCTTTACGACGCGAGCGCGGTGGGGGCCGCGGAGGCCGGCATTGTCCTGCTGGCGATCGCCAGGGCCTCGATCCTGAACGGCCTGGGCATGAGTTCCGTGCCGGCGAAACGCAACCACCATCCATGGCTGCTGCAGCACGCGGCGTCTTTCGTCACGCTGACCATGGACGGATCGCTGCGCGGCTGCATCGGCAGCCTCGCGGCCAGCCGGCCGCTCGGCGAGGACGTGGCCGCGAATGCGCGCGCCGCCGCGTTCCAGGATCCGCGCTTCCCGAAGTTGAAGCGCGAGGAGTGGCCGCGCTGCCGCGTCGAGGTTTCGCTGCTCTCGGCGCCCAAGCCGATCGCCTTCGCCGACGAGGCCGAGCTGTTGTCGCTGATCCAGCCCGGCGAAGACGGCCTGATCCTGGAATGCGAGGGCAAGCGCGCGACCTTCCTGCCCCAGGTGTGGGAGAACTTGCCGGAAAAGCGCCAGTTCCTCGCTGAGCTGGTCAAGAAGGCGGGCCTGCCCGCCGATACGCGCCTCGCCCGCTGCAAGGTCTCCCGCTACCGGGTCATGAAGTTCACGTGACTGGCTGAGGACCCTTGGAAGCGCGCTGGTGGCATCCCCTAGAGGACGGCCGCATCCAGTGCGACCTCTGCCCGCGTGACTGCCGCCTGCACGAGGGCCAGCGCGGCATGTGTTTCGTGCGCAAGATGGAAAACGGGCGCATGGTGCTCTCCACGGATGGCCGCTCCTCGGGCTTCTGCGTCGACCCGATCGAGAAAAAGCCGCTGAACCAGTTCTATCCCGGCACCAGCGTGCTTTCCTTCGGCACCGCGGGCTGCAACCTCGCCTGCAAGTTCTGCCAGAACTGGGACATTTCCAAGTCGCGCGAAATGGACCGCCTGACGGACGCGGCCTCGCCCGAGATGATCGCCGCGGCGGCGGCGAAGCTCGGCTGCAAGTCGGTGGCCTTCACCTACAACGACCCGGTGATCTTCGCTGAGTACGCGATGGACATCGCGGATGCCTGCCATGCGCGCGGCGTGCAGACGGTCGCGGTGACCGCCGGGTACATGCACGATGCGCCGCGGCGCGCGTTCTACGAAAAAATGGACGCGGCCAATGTCGACCTCAAGGCTTTCACGGACGATTTCTACTACCGCGTCTGCGGTGGCCGGCTGCAGCCGGTGCTCGATACGCTCGAATACCTGGTGAAGGAGACCCAGGTCTGGGTCGAGATCACCACGCTCCTCATTCCCGGCAAGAACGATTCGGATGAGGAATTACGCGCCGAGTGCATATGGATCATGCAGCACCTGGGGCCCGATGTGCCGCTGCATTTCACCGCGTTTCATCCGGACTGGAAGATGACCGACATCGGTCCGACGCCGCCCGCGACGCTGACGCGAGCCCGCGAAATCGCGCGCCTCGCCGGCCTGCGCTACGTCTATACCGGCAATGTGCATGACGAGGAGGGCGGCTCGACGTCCTGCCCGTCATGCGAGAACACGGTCATCGTGCGCGACTGGTACGACATCCGCAGCTACCGACTCACCGATGCCGGCGCCTGTAAATTCTGCGGCGCGCAGCTGCATGGCCGCTATCAGAAGTTCGGCAAGCCGTTCGGGCCGAAGCGCATTCCCATCCGGCTGGGCGTGGCAGCGTAACGAGATGTAAATTGCGCTGATTGGGTAAACCAAATCACGCGCGCGGCGTCAGACAGCGATGACTTCGAGCAACCGTTCTGCTTGTATCTCCTGCATATTGCTGCTGGCGGCATGTTCCTCGAATCCGCCCTCGCCGCTGCAGTCCGGAACGCCCGTGGCGGCAGCTCCCGGCCCGCAAGCACCGGACCCGCCGCGCCTCGCACCCCTCACTCTCGATGCCTACAAGAAATCGGTAGCGGAACGCATCGCGCAATCCAGCCCCGATATCTTCGCAGAGCCCTTGCCCGAAATGTTCAAGTCGATCGTGGTGCTCGACATCACCATCGATCGCGACGGACGGCTGGCGCAGGTCTCGGTGCGCCGCTCGAACGGCTACAAGGCGCTCGAGAACCGCGCCATGGAAAGCGTGAAGCGCGCGGCGCCTTTCGTCGCCCCGGCGTTCACGGTGCGCGGGCGCGACGGCTCGGTGAGTTTTCTGGAAACCTTCCTGTTCCGCGACGACGGACGCTTCCGCATCCGCAGCCTCGTGGAGCCGTCTTAGCCCTACTTCAGCAGGTCCATCAGCGCCGAGTTGTCCCAGCGCCCGTTGCCGCGCGAGCAAATGCGGCCGTAGTACTGCTCGATTAGCGCGGTGCTGGGGAGGTAGGCGCCGTTCTTCTTCGCCTCTGCCAATGCGATGTTGAGGTCCTTGCGCATCCATTCACTGGCGAAGCCGAAGCCTTCGAACTTGCCTTCGACCATGGCCTTCCAGCGGTTGTCCATCTGCCAGGACTGCGCCGCGCCCTTGGAGATCACCGCGACCACCTTCTCCATGTCGAGGCCCGCTTTCTGGCCGAAATTCAGCGCTTCCGAGAGGCTCTGCAGGATGCCGACGATCGCCATCTGGTTGACCATCTTGGTGAGCTGGCCTGCGCCCGGCGAGCCGATCAAGGCGCAGATCTTGGCGTAGACGGCGAGCACCGGCTGCGCCTTGTCGTAGTCGGCCTGGTCGCCGCCGCACATGATCCCCAGCTGCCCGTTGACCGCGCCCGCCTGGCCGCCCGAAACGGGAGCGTCAATGAACCCCACGCCGAGTTTTTTTGTTTCTGAAAATAATTCTCTGGCAACAACTGCGGAAGCAGTCGTGTGATCTATGAGGATCGCCCCCTTCTTCAGGCCGGCCAGCACCCCTTTTTCGCCATAGGCGACCGAGCGCACGTCGTCGTCGTTGCCGACGCACAAGAGGACGAAATCGGCGCCCTGAGCGGCTTCCTTCGGGGTGGCGGCGGACTTGCCGCCGTACTCCTTGACCCACTGCGCCGCCTTGGCCGGGCTGCGGTTGTAGACCGTGACCTCGTGGCCGCCTTTTTTCAGCAGGTGACCTGCCATCGGGTATCCCATGACCCCAAGCCCGAGAAACGAGATTTTTGCCATCGTATTGTCTCCAAAGAGTTTTTCTGATTTTACCGCAGTCGATTTGACAGGGCACTGTCAACCGAACAGAATACATGTGCATTTATACAGTATCCGGTGTCGGCCCAGGCCCAGCCTGCCGTAGATGTCGACAGCCAATACAAGAGGTACAGGAATGGACGACAACAACAAGCAGAAAGCCCTGGAAGCGGCGCTGGCGCAGATCGAGAAGCAGTACGGCAAGGGCTCCATCATGAAGATGGACGACGCCGCCATCAAGGACATCGACGTGGTGTCCACCGGGTCGTTGGGACTGGACATCGCCCTGGGCGTCGGCGGCCTGCCGCGCGGCCGGGTGGTCGAGATCTACGGCCCGGAATCCTCGGGCAAGACAACCCTGACCCTGCAGGTGATTGCGGAAATGCAGAAAATCGGCGGCACCGCCGCCTTCATCGACGCGGAGAACGCGCTCGACATTTCCTACGCCGCCAAGCTCGGGGTGAAAACCGAGGACCTCCTCATCTCCCAGCCGGATACGGGCGAGCAGGCGCTCGAGATCGCCGACATGCTGGTGCGCTCCGGCGCGGTGGATGTGATCGTGATCGACTCGGTCGCCGCGCTCACGCCCAAGGCCGAGATCGAAGGCGAAATGGGCGAGCCGCAGATGGGCCTGCAGGCGCGCCTCATGAGCCAGGCGCTGCGCAAGCTCACCGGCAACATCAAGCGCACCAACACGCTGGTGATCTTCATCAACCAGATCCGCATGAAGATCGGCGTCATGTTCGGCAATCCTGAAACCACCACCGGCGGCAACGCGCTCAAGTTCTACGCCTCGGTGCGCATGGACATCCGCCGCATCGGCGCCATCAAGAAAGGCGATGAAGTCATCGGCTCCGAGACCCGCGTCAAGGTGGTGAAGAACAAGGTCGCGCCGCCGTTCCGCAACGCCGAGTTCGACATCCTGTACGGCGAGGGAATTTCACGCCACGGCGAACTGCTCGAGCTCGGCGTGCTCCATGGCGTGGTCGAGAAATCGGGCGCCTGGTACATCTACAACGGCGACCGGCTCGGCCAGGGCAAGGACAACTGCCGCGAATTCCTCAGGGAAAATCCGGCCATGGCGCAGGAGATCGAGCAGAAGATCCGCGAGAAGGCGGGCGTGCTCAAGCCGGTGGCGGAGGCGGCAGCGGCCGTCGAGAACGACAACAAGGTCGAAAAGCTGCCGACGCGCAAGCGTGGCTGAGAAAGCGCAGTCCGACAACGTGGTGGAGCTCCGGGCGCGGGCGTTACGGCTGCTCGCGCGCCGGGAGCACACCCGCCAGGAACTCGAGAGCAAACTGTCGCCTCACGCAGGGTCTTCGGAGGATCTGAAGGGCTTGCTTACGGGGTTGAAGCAGAAGAATCAGCTCTCGGAAGAACGTTTCGCCGAGGAGCGTGCGCGCCGGCTGTCGCGTAAATATGGCGCAGCGCGCATACGCCAGGATCTCAAGGCGAAGGGCGTGAGCGAGGAGCTGATCGAGCGCGTTTCTCCGGCAGACGAACTCGAGCGTGCGCGCGCCATTCTCGAGCGCAAGTACCGCGAACCGGTGGCCACGCGGGAAGAGCGCGCGAAGCGCATGCGCTTCCTGCAGTCGCGCGGTTTTTCCTTCGAAATAATTTTCAAGCTCCTGTCGGCGCGCGGTACGGTCTGATCGTTCATCTCCTACAGGCTTTTCTGTAGAGAGGAGGTGAATCGAATGAATCAATCTGAAGCATTGAGCGTGGTGCGCTCGCTTGCCAATGGCGTCGATCCGGAAAGCGGCGAAGTGTTTGCCGCCGACAGCGTGTATCAGCGCGCGCAGACTGTGCGCGCGCTGTACGCGGCGGCGGAGGCGCTGGAGAAGTCGGAGCGCTTCGAGCGGCGCAAGCAGCAATTGCCGCCGAAGACCGGCGAGCCGTGGACCGAGGACGAAGACCGGAAGCTGCTTTCCGCCTTCGACGCGGGCAGGGGCTTGCCGGACCTGGCGGGCGCGCACCAGCGCACGCAGACCGGCGTGCGTGCAAGGCTGGTGAAGTACGGCCGGCTGGCCGCGTAATCCGGAGGGCCAGGGCGTCCGGACGCCTTGGCCCTTCCATTAAAATAGGCGGCATATGAATTCCGCCGAAATCCGCTCCAGCTTTCTCGAGTACTTCAAGTCCAAAGGCCACACGATCGTGGCTTCCAGTTCGCTGGTGCCCGCGGACGACCCGACCCTGCTGTTCGTCAATTCGGGCATGGTCCAGTTCAAGGACACCTTCCTCGGCAAGGAAAAGCGCGCCTATGTGCGCGCCACCACCTCCCAGCGCAGCGTGCGCGCCGGCGGCAAGCACAACGACCTGGAAAACGTCGGCTACACCGCGCGCCACCATACGTTCTTCGAGATGCTGGGCAACTTCAGCTTCGGCGACTACTTCAAGAAGGACGCGATCCAGTTCGCCTGGGAGCTGCTGACCAAGGTGTACAAGCTGCCGCCGGAGAGGCTCTGGACCACGGTCTACGAGACCGACGACGAGGCCTACGAGCTCTGGACCAAGGTCATCGGCGTGCCTAAGGAGCGCGTGGTGCGCATCGGCGACAAGCCCGGCGGCGCGAAATACCAGTCGGACAATTTCTGGCAAATGGCCGACACGGGCCCCTGCGGCCCCTGCAGCGAGATTTTCTACGACCACGGTCCGGGGATTCCCGGCGGCCCGCCCGGCTCGCCGGAGGCGGACGGGGACCGCTACATCGAGATCTGGAACCTCGTCTTCATGCAATACAACCGGGACGACAAGGGCACCATGACGCCGCTGCCCAAGCCCTGCGTCGATACCGGCATGGGGATGGAGCGGATCGCCGCGGTACTGCAGCACGTCCACTCGAACTACGAAATCGACCTGTTCCAGGACCTCATCAAGGCCGCGGCGCGCGAGACGGGGCTAAAGGATCTGAAGAATCCCTCGCTAAATGTGATCGCGGACCACATCCGCGCCTGCTCGTTCCTGATCGTGGACGGCGTGATTCCCGGCAATGAGGGGCGCGGCTACGTGCTGCGGCGGATCATCCGCCGCGCCATCCGCCACGGCTACAAGCTCGGGCAGAAGCAGCCCTTTTTCTTCCGGCTGGTGGCCGACCTGGACAAAGCCATGGGCGACGCCTATCCGGAGCTTAGGAGTTCGGCGAAGCGCGTCGCCGACGTCCTAAGGCAGGAGGAAGAACGCTTTGCCGAGACGCTCGAGAACGGCATGGGCGTGCTGGAGGGTGCACTCGCGTCCGGAGAGAAACTGCTCGATGGCGACACCGCGTTCAAGCTCTACGACACTTTCGGGTTTCCGGTCGACCTGACGGCGGATATCTGCCGTGAGCGCGGCGTCAACCTGGATCTCGCCGGTTTCGAGGCGGCGATGGGGCTGCAGCGCGAACGGGCGCGCGCGGCCAGCAAGTTCACCTCGGCGGCTGCGCTGGACTATTCCGGCCGCAAGACCGAGTTCAAAGGCTACGACACGCTCAGCCTGCCGGCGAAAGTCGTCGCGCTTTACCGGGAGGGCGCGACGGTTGAATCGCTCAAGGCGGGCGACGCCGGCGTGGTGGTGCTCGAGCAGACGCCGTTCTACGCCGAATCCGGCGGCCAGGTCGGCGATCGCGGCGAACTGGTGGGTTCCGGCGGCACGTTCGAGGTGGACGACACGCAGAAGGTCCAGGCCGAGGTGTTCGGCCACCACGGCAAGCTCAAGGCGGGAACGCTGAAGCTTGGCGACAAGGTCGAAGCGCGCGTGGACGTCGAACGGCGCAAACGGACCATGCGCAACCATTCCGTCACGCACCTCATGCACAAGGCGCTGCGCGAGGTGCTCGGGCCGCACGTGCAGCAGAAAGGTTCGCTGGTCGACGCGGACAAGACGCGCTTCGACTTCGCCCATGACAAGCCGGTGAGCGACCAGGAAATCAGCGAGGTGGAGCTGCGGGTGAACAACGAAATCATGCAGAACGCCGCGACACGCGCGCAAGTCATGCCGGTCGAGGAAGCCAGGAAGTCCGGCGCGGTCATGCTGTTCGGCGAGAAGTATGGCGACGAAGTGCGCGTCCTCGACATCGGTTCCTCGCGCGAATTCTGCGGCGGCACGCACGTGGAGCGCACTGGCGACATCGGGGTCTTCAAGCTGTATTCGGAGGGCGGCGTGGCCGCGGGCATCCGCAGGGTGGAAGCGACCACGGGCGGCAACGCACTGGCCATGATGAACGGCCAGCTGCGGGAATTCTCCGAGGTTGCCAGGCAGCTGCGCGCGCAGCCCGGCCCCGGCATGGTCGAAAAGGCCGCGCAGGCCCTGCTCGACGAGAAGAAAGCGCTTGAGAAGGAACTGGCGAAGCTGCGCTCGAAGCTGGCTATGGGCCAGGGCCAGGACCTGGCGTCGCAGGCGATCGACGTGAAGGGCGCGAAGCTCCTCGTCGCCACGCTCGAGGGCGCGGATGCGAAAACCCTGCGCGACACCCTGGACAAGCTGAAGGACAAGCTGAAGAGCGCGGCCATCGTGCTGGCGGCGGTGGGCGAGGGCAAGGTTTCGCTGATCGCCGGCGTCACGGCCGATCTCACCGGCAAGGTCAAGGCCGGCGAGCTGGTGAACTTCGTCGCGCAGCAGGTCGGTGGCAAGGGCGGCGGCCGGCCGGACATGGCGCAGGCCGGCGGCACCGAGCCTGCGAAACTGGGTGAAGCATTGAAAACGGTGAAAACATGGATCGAAGAACGGCTCTGATCGTCGCGCTGCTTTTTCCGGCGTTCGCGTTGGAGTTTCCAGCGCCTGCGCTGGGGCACCACGGCTGGAGCGAATACGACTCGACGAAGCTGCTAAAGCTGTCGGGCAAGATCGTCGATTCGGGCTATGAGCATCCGCACGGCTACATCCGGCTGGAGACGCCGGGCAAGATCTGGCTCTGCGTGCTCGCGCCTCCTTCGCGCATGGAAGCGCGGGGGCTGGCCAGGGACGCGCTCAAGGTGGGCGCCGGCGTGACGGTGGAGGGCTACGCCAACCGCGCCAAGCCGGAGGAAATGCGCGCCGAGCGGATCAGCGCCGGCGGCAAGACGGTGGAATTGCGCTAGCACGGAGCACGAGTGCGACTCCTATGACTGCGATGGGCGCGATCGAAGCCAGCGCCCTGGGCCAGGCGATGCGCCAGTGGCTCTGGCTCTACCCCTCGGTGGAGATTGTGCACATCACGGGCATCGCCCTGCTGGTCGGATCGATCGCGATTCTCGACCTGCGCCTGCTCGGACTCTCTCGCTCGCTGCCGGTGCGCCGGCTGGCCGCGCACATCCTGCCCTGGAGTATTGCCAGCTTCGCGCTGATCGTGCCCAGCGGCCTGGCGATGTTCGTCGCCCATGCGGGCGACCTGATTTCCAATCCGGTATTCGCGGTGAAGATGTGCCTGATCCTGCTGGCCGGCGCCAATGCGGGGGTTCTCCACGCCGGCGTGTTTCGGAGCGCAGGGCAGTGGGATGTGGATGTCATGCCGCCACTGGCGGCACGCGTGGCGGCGGGCGCTTCGCTGCTGCTGTGGATATCGGTAATCGCCTGTGGCCGCCTGCTGGCCTACTTTTAGAATCCGATCCTGGATTTCCGGCTTCCACGCTGGAGGTCCACGTCCTCCGGGCACAATTCCTCGCGTCCCGAAACCTTGGCATTGCCGAAGGCCGCCTGCACCGCGCGCCGCATCTCGCGCGGCGTGAGCAGCGCGAGTTTTTCGACCACGCTGCCCGAGGGCAGCTCGGGAAAGCGCCGTCCCCAGTCGTGCGACTCGCGGATTTCACGATACAGCGAACGCGCGATCCGGGCCGAACCTGCGGCGTCCGGCGGTTCGATTTCATACACGTTCATGCGGTTGAGCAGCGGTTCCGGGATGCGAGACGCATCGTTTGCGGTCGCGAACCACACGGCGCCTGACGCATCGATTGGTATCTCCGCGAACTCGTCGGTGAAGCGCATCGCGGTCTGGATTTCGAGCAGCTCGTAGAGCGCGCCGAGCGGGTCGTACTGGCCGTCGGCACTTGCCTTGTCGATCTCGTCCACCACCATGACCGGATTGGCGTAGTCGCCGTTCAGGAACGTCTCGAACACCTTGCCGGGTTTGGCATTCTTCCATTGCGAGGAGGCGCCCGAGAGCACCCAGCCCGCGGTGAGCGAGCTCATCGGGACGAAACCGTATCCCGTACCGAGCAGCTGCGACACGCGGCGCGCGAAGTGCGTCTTGCCGATACCCGGACCGCCCAGCAGCAGTATCGGCTGCAGTTCTACATCGTCCTTCGAGTCGATGCACAAGGCGAGCTGGCGGCGGATGTGCTCGAGGACTTCGCCGAAATTGGGCAGCTCCTCGAACAGCGCTTCCATCTCGGGCATCCCCGAGGGCTTGACCGCGAAGCGCTGGCCGCCGACGCGCAGCATCTTCTCGTAGAGCGCGCGCAGCGCCTCGTTGGCCGATTGCGGCAGGTCCTGGAGAGCCTTCTCAACGGCGGCGGTGTTGTAGACATCCTTGAATCCCGCGACCGGGATGGATGCCATGGGGACCGGCAGGAGTGCGCTCGCAGCCATTTCGACCTCCTTATGTTCTTTTAATCGGCCGACTGTTTGAAAACCGTAGCATGGTCCCTGACACCTAGCAAATTGCAGGCCCGCCGGCGAGTCTGGCAATGAGACGGCGCGAGTGCCAATGGCAGCACGGCGATCGTGTAGATTCCACTGGGACCATGACTACAAAAACGCTTGGCACGCGTCCGGAGATGACACCGGAGTACTTTAATTCGCGCAGCGCAGGGCATTTGCCCGGTCTGGTCGGCATCACGATTCTTTCGGTCGGATCCGAGGGTGTCGAAAGCCGACTCGATGTCAGGAAAGACCTGATGGCGCCGAACGGATTTCTGCATGCCGCCACGGTCGTCGCGCTGGCGGATACATCCTGTGGCTATGCCTGCGTGGCGAATTTGCCGCAGGGGGCTGTCGGATTTACAACGCTCGAATTGAAAGCGAATTTCTTCGGCACGACACAGAAAGGCGCGATTTCCTGCCGCGCGAAGCCGGTACATCTCGGGCGCACGACCCAAGTCTGGGATGCCGAAGTCACCATCGAAGGCACCGAAAAGAGGATCGCGCTGTTCCGCTGCACCCAGATGGTTCTCTGGCCCAAGTAGACAAGGTCAGGGCGTTCGTGCTTGAATGACTCCATGAACCGCTGGTTTTACGGCTACTTTTTCGCGTTCTCACGCCCTCCGGCGGAGGGGAACGGCTAGCCGCATCACCAGCGAAACCGACAAACCGCCAGAGCGATAGCCTGGCGGTTTTTTTTTGGGGCCCACCATGACCATGGACGACAAGACTTCCCTCACCGACGACGAACGCATCGAGAACATCGTGCCGCTGCCGCCACCGGAGAACCTGATCCGCTTCTTCCCGATCCAGGGCACGCCGGTGGAGACGCTCGTCGCGGGCACGCGCAAACGGGTGCGCGAGATCGTGCGTGGCAAGTCCGACCGGCTGCTCGTGATCATCGGACCCTGCTCGATCCACGATCCGGCGGCCGCGGTTGCCTATGCAGAGAAACTTTTCAATGAAAGAAAAAAACATGAAAATGAGCTGGAAGTGGTCATGCGCGTGTATTTCGAGAAGCCGCGTACCACGGTGGGCTGGAAGGGCCTGATCAACGACCCCTACCTGAACGGCAGCTTCCGCATCAACGAGGGCCTGCGCATCGCGCGCGACCTGCTGGTGCGCGTCAACCGGGCGGGCATGCCGGCGGGCTGCGAGTTCCTCGACGTGATCTCGCCGCAGTACATCGGCGACCTGGTGTCCTGGGGCGCGATCGGCGCACGCACCACCGAGTCGCAGGTGCACCGCGAACTGGCCTCGGGTCTGTCCGCGCCCGTGGGATTCAAGAACGGCACGGACGGCAACGTGCGCATCGCGGTGGATGCGATCCTCGCCGCGCGCCAGAAGCACCATTTCCTCTCAGTGCACAAGAGCGGCCAGGTGTCGATCGTCGAGACGCGCGGCAACGAGGACTGCCACATCATCCTGCGCGGCGGTCGCAGCCCGAACTACGACGCCGCGAGCGTCAAGGCGGCCTGCGAGGAACTTGCAAAGTCGAAGCTCGACTGCCGGCTGATGATTGATTTCTCGCACGCCAATGCCTCCAAGCAGTACAAGCGGCAGCTGGAAGTGGCGCGCGACGTCGGCGCCCAGGTCGCCGGCGGTTCGCGCTGCATCATCGGCGCCATGGTCGAATCGCACCTGGTGGAGGGCAAGCAGGACTTGGTGCCGGGCAAGGCGCTCACGTTCGGCCAGAGCATTACCGACCCGTGCATCGGCTGGGATGATTCGGTGGATCTGCTCGACACTCTTGCGACAGCGGTGAAGGCGCGGCGGAAGAAGGGCAAGCACTGAGCTTTTCGCTGCCGCTTCTCGCGCTGCCCCATTCGCCCGAAGTCCTGCTTCTGGCGGCGCTGGTGGTGGCCATCGCCTACACGGCGTTCGGCCTGGCCGGGTTTGGTTCCACCGTCATCGCCCTGCCGCTGCTGGCGCATTTCTTCGCGCTCAAGTTCGCGGTGCCGCTGTTGATGCTGCTCGACGTCGCCGCTTTCCTGCTGTTCGGCGCACGCGCGCGCAAGAAAATCCAGTACGCCGAGATCGGCTGGCTGGTGCCATTCATTCTTGCCGGCATGGCGGCGGGCCTGATCCTGCTGATCGAGGTGGCCGAGCAGAAGCTGATCGCGGTGCTGGGCGCCTTCTTGCTGCTCTATGCCGGTTACAGTCTGCTGCGTCGCGGTCCGCCGGTGGAGTTGTCGCGCGCGTGGTGCGTGCCGATCGGCCTTGGCGGCGGCGTGTTCTCAGCGCTGTTCGGCACTGGCGGGGTCCTGTTCGCGATTTACAACGCCGGCCGGATCCGCGACAAGGAGGCGCTGCGCGCGACCAACGCGGCGATGATCATGCTGTCGTCGTTCGTGCGCGTCTTCCTGTTCGGCGCCGCCGGATTGCTGACGCAGGACGGGCTGTTCGCCACCGCGCTCCTGCTGCTGCCCGCGCTGCTCGGCGGCGTGTGGCTCGGCAACCGGCTGCATGCCAGGGTGCCGGCTGCCGCGGTGGTCAAAGCGGTGTACGCTTTGTTGGTGATCGCCGGCCTGCTGCTTCTCGCACGTTCCCTGCCCGCACTGCTCTCCCTTTGATCGCGCCGGACTCCAGACGTTGGCTTTTGCTCGCCTTCGCTGCGACGCTGCTGTTTCGATTCTGGCTATCCGCCGCGGCGCCGGTCACCGCCGACGAGGCCTATTTCATCCTCTGGGGCCGCGCGCCCGCGCTGGGCTACTACGACCATCCACCCATGGTCGGATGGATGCTGGCACCGCTCATGGCGCTCTCCGATGCGCCTTGGCTGGTGCGGCTGCCCGCGGTCCTGGTGCCGCTGCTGGCCGCGCTCGGCGTCTGGCTTGCCCTGCGCGGCTGGTTCGGCCGCGACGAGGACACGGCGAACCTTGCGGCGCTCGCGGTGCTGCTGGTGCCGATGAACGTCTGGAACGTGCTAGTCACGACGGATACGCCACTGGTGCTGTTTTCCGTTGCATCGCTGCTGGTATTCGCGCGCGCCGCCGAAAAAGGGTCGAACGGATTGTTCCTCGCCTCCGGCGTCCTGCTCGGTCTTGCTTTCCTGTCCAAGTATTTCGCGGTGCTGCTGGGCCTCGCGTACCTGGCCTGGGCGATCAGCGCGCGAAATCCCAGGGCGTTCCTCTGCGTGTTCCTCGGCGTGCTGCCTTCCGGCCTGCTCAATCTCTACTGGAACTACGAGGCCTGCTGGTGCAACGTGATGTTCAACGCCATCAATCGCCACGACGACAACGACAGCGGCTGGTCGCTGGCGACTCCCGCCCTTTATGCCGCATCGCTTGCTTACCTCGCCGCGCCCCTGCTGTGGTTCGCGTGGAAAGGCAGGGCCAGGCTGGTCGAGTCGTGGCGGCGGCCCGGCGAGCGTGCGCTGCTGCTCGCGTGGCTCCTGCCTTTCGCGGTGTTCGCGGCGCTTAGCCCGGTGAAGCGCATCGGCCTGCATTGGCTGCTGTCCTTCCTGCCGGCGCTGGTGCTAAGCGTGGCGCTCGCCCTGGAGCGGCGGCAACTGGCCGCAAGCGTCCGCGTTCTCGCGCTGCTCGCGGTGCTGCACATGGTCCCGATCGCCGTCGTTGCGGCCCTGCCGCTGGATGCCTGGCAATCCACGCGCTTCCATGGACGGCTGGTGTTCCCGGGCCGGGTTGCCGAACTGCTGGCGACGATCGGGCCGGAGTTGCCCGGCAAGGTCCTGGCGACGGACAGCTATGCTTCCGCGGCGCTGCTTGCCTATCACGCGCGCCGCCCGGTGCCGGTCTTCGGCCTGGGGACTTCCCATGCGCGCCAGGACGACATCAACAGCGATTGGCGGAGTTTCGCCGGCAAGGATTTCGTCATCCTGCGCCGGGAACCGCCGCTGCCGCAGGACTATCAGCCTTACTTCGCCGCCATTGAGGTGAAGAAAATCGCCCTCGGTGCGGGGGCCTATCACGCCGTGCTCGGGCGCGACTTCAACTACGCCGCCTACCGCGCAGGCGTGCTCGCGCAAGTGCGTGAACGTTTCTATCGGATCCCAGCGTCCCTTCCCATGGGCCGCTGCTATTTCCTCGAGCGCTACTTCCCGAGGTGAGAAGCGCGATGGCACGGGTGTTCCCGCTGATCGAGCTGCTGCGTCCGCGGCAGTGGATCAAGAACGCCTTCGTGCTCGTCGGCCTCGTATTTGGCCATGCCTGGCGCGATCCCGCGACGGTGCAGGCAGCGCTCCTAACGACGCTCGCCTTCTGCCTTGCTTCCGGCGCGGTGTACGCGTTCAACGACGCGCGCGACGCGGAGCGCGACCGCGAGCACCCGGACAAGCGCAAGCGTCCGGTGGCGCGCGGCGCCGTTTCGCAGCCCGAGGCACTCGCGCTGTCCGCCGGCACCGCGGTTATGGCGCTGGCGATCGCCTCTTGCGCAGGCTGGCGGGCCGCGGCAATCGTCGCGGGCTACCTCTGCTTGAGCGCGGCGTATACCGTCTGGCTGAAAAATGTCCCGGTGCTGGACGTGGCCGCCATCGCCGCCGGGTTCATGCTGCGCCTGCTCGCCGGGACGCTGGGCGTGGGCATCGAACCCTCGAAGTGGCTGCTTGCCTGCGGTTTCCTCCTGACCCTGTTCCTTGGTTTCGCCAAGCGCAGGGCCGAGATCGCGCGCCTGGTGGAGGATGCCGGCCGGCACCGCGCCGTGCTCGAGGCCTACAGCATCGGTTTCCTGGACAAGGCGATCGCGCTGTGTGCCGCGGGCATGGTGGCGACGTATGCGTGGTACACGCTGGCTGCGGAAACGGCGCTGCTCCACGGCACGGGCAGCTTCGCGCTGACCTTGCCCTGGGTGCTGCTCGGCACCGCCCGTTATCTCTACCGCCTGCGCCTGCGCGGCGGCGGCGGCGACCCGGCCGAGGAGATCCTGCGCGATCCGCTGCTGGCCGCCGCGGTCGCCGGCTGGGGCGCGACCGTCCTCTGGTTGATCGGCTAGAATCCGAAGCGCACATGGCCCAACAAGCAGCGCACCTCTCCCACCTCGAGCATCTCGGGGACGCGACCAAGTTTTCGCCCCAGATTCACGCCCTCATCCCGAAGTGCGACCTCTTGGAGAATTTTTCGCCCGCCGAGGTGCGGCTGCTGGCGCATTTCATGGACGTGTACCAGGCGCCGCTCGGCACCGAGATCATCCGCGAGGGCGACGGCGGCGATTTCATGGTGATGCTGATCGAAGGCAGGGTTGAGGTGCACAAGCGCGACCGCTGGAACACGCCGCAGCTGATCGCGATTGTGGAGGCAGGCAAGACCCTGGGCGAGATGTCCATGATCGACGGCGAGCCGCGCTTCGCCACCTGCATCGCCGCCGAGCCGACCGTACTCGCGGTGCTCGACCGGGAGAACCTCGCCCGCATCATCGTCGAGCAGCCGATGCTCGGGGCGAAAATCCTGATGGAACTGGTCCTCATGCTGTCGCAGCGCCTGCGCTCGACCAGCGCGCGCCTGCTGCAGCTCATCGACGAGCAGTCGCACCGCGCCACGAATCTGCTGTAATTTCGAGGGCGCCCGTCGCGACGAACGGGCAACTGAAAGGCCGTCAACATGAACCGATCCAGGCTCGTCGCGGCGATCGCGCTGGCCGCGCTGATCGTCGCGTTTTTCGCTTTCGGATGGAATCGGTACTTCGCGCCGGAGAATCTGCAGTGGCTGCTGGGCCGCATGCGGGGCTTCCACCAGACCAACCCGTTTCAGACCGGCCTGGGATTTTTCCTGATCTACGTCGCCGTAACCGGACTGTCGCTGCCCGGCGCCCTGATCATGACGCTGGCCGCGGGCGCGATTTTCGGACTCTACTGGGGAACGGTGATTGTCTCCTTCGCGTCGTCCATCGGGGCGACGCTCTCGTTTCTCGCCAGCCGTTTTCTGTTGCGAGACTGGGTGCAGCAGAGATTTGACCGATATCTGCGCGTGGTGAACGAAGGAATCCAGAGGGAAGGGGGCCTATATCTCTTCACTATGCGCCTGATCCCGGCGATTCCGTTCGTCGCGATCAACCTCGTCATGGGGCTGACGCCGATGCGTACCTGGACGTTTTACTGGGTAAGCCAGCTTGGCATGCTGGCGGGAACGGTCGTGTACGTGAACGCGGGGACGCAGCTGGCGGCCATCCAGTCGCCTTCCGCAATCCTGTCGCCCGGCCTGATCGGCGCTTTCCTGCTGCTCGGATTCTTCCCTCTGATCGCCACGCGGATCGTGAATGCGGTGAAGGCGCGCCGCGTTTACGCGCGCTGGCCCCGTCCGGCGACGTTCGAGCGCAACCTGGTCGTGATCGGCGCGGGATCGGCGGGCCTGGTGTCGGCCTACATCGCGGCGGCGGTCAAGGCGAAAGTGACGCTGGTCGAAAAGCACCGCATGGGCGGCGATTGCCTGAATACCGGCTGCGTTCCTTCGAAGGCTCTGCTTCGTTCAGCCAAATTTGTTCAACAGGCACGCAAGGCGAAGGACCTTGGAATAAAAGCGGCAACAATCGAGTTCGATTTTGCGGACGTCATGGAGCGCGTGCAGCGCGTGGTGAAAACCATCGAGCCGCACGACTCCGCGGAGCGCTATGCCGGGCTCGGCGTGGAGTGCATCCAGGGCGAAGCGAAGATCGTCTCGCCATGGGCCGTCGAGATCGCGGGCCCGGATGGGAAGAAGCAGATCCTGACGACCCGCGCCATCGTCATCGCCGCCGGAGCGCGGCCCTTCGTGCCGCCGATACCGGGCATCGAGAAGGTGGATTGCCTTACGTCCGACAGCGTGTGGGCGTTGCGCAAGCTGCCGGGGCGCCTGGTGGTGCTGGGCGGCGGCCCGATCGGCTCGGAACTGGCGCAGGCCTTCGCGCGCCTGGGCTCCAAAGTCACCCAGGTCGAGATGCTGCCGCGCATCCTGGCGCGCGAAGATCCCGAGATTTCCGAGATGGTGATGAAGCGCTTTGCCGCCGAGGGCGTGGACGTGCGCGTAAACCACAAGGCGAAGGAGTTCCGGCTCGACAACGGCCGCAAGCTGCTCGTCTGCGAGCACCAGGGGCAGGAGGTGCGGATCGAGTTCGACGAAGTGCTCTGTGCCCTCGGGCGCATTGCCAACACCAGCGGTTACGGGCTGCAGGAACTTGGCATCCCGACAACCAGGGCGCGCACAGTCGAGACCAACGAATTCCTGCAGACGCTTTACCCGAACATCTATGCCTGCGGCGACGTGGCCGGGCCGTTCCAGTTCACCCACACCGCGGCGCACCAGGCCTGGTATGCCGCGGTGAATGCCTTGTTCGGCGGCGTGAAGAAGTTCCGGGCGGACTACTCGGTGATTCCCTGGGCAACGTTCACCGATCCCGAAGTGGCGCGCGTCGGACTGAACGAAACCGAGGCGAAGGAGAAGGGCATCGCCTACGAAGTCTCGGTGTACGGCATCGACGACCTGGACCGCGCGATCGCGGACGAGACGGCGCACGGAGTGGTCAAGGTGCTGACCGTCCCCGGCAAGGACCGGATCCTCGGCGTGACCATCGCCGGCGAGCATGCCGGGGACCTGATCGCCGAGTATGTCGCGGCCATGCGCCACGGCTTTGGCATGAAGAAGATCCTCGGCACCATCCACATCTATCCGACGCTCGCGGAAGCGAACAAGTATGCCGCCGGCGTGTGGGCGAAGGCGCACGCGCCGCAGGGGATGCTGCGGCTGGCGGAACGCTTTCATGCCTGGAGGCGCGGGTGAGGTTGTCGATCATCGTTCCGGCGCTGGACGAAGCCAAGGGGATCGGTGCGACGCTGGCCTCGCTGGCCTCGCTGCGCGCGCGCGGCCACGAGGTGATCGTGGCGGACGGCGGCAGCGCGGACGCGACGCGCGACATCGCCGCGCCGCTGGCCGACCGGGTGATCGTCGCGCCGCGCGGGCGGGCGCGGCAGATGAATGCCGGCGCGGCGGCGGCGAGCGGCGAGGCGCTGCTGTTCCTGCATGCCGACACGCGCCTGCCCGCGAACGCCGATCAATTGATTCTTCAATCATTGGAAAAAAATCTGTGGGGAAGATTCGACGTCGCGATCGAGGGGCGATCCACGCTGCTGCCGGTGATCGCCTTCCTCATGAGCCTGCGCTCGCGCCTTACCGGGATCGCGACCGGCGACCAGGCGATATTCGTCCGTCGGGACGCGTTTCCGGGCTTTGCGGAGATCGCGCTGATGGAGGACGTCGCCTTCAGCGAGACGATGAAGCGCCGCTCGCGGCCCGACTGCCTGCGCGCGCGGGTGGCGACGTCAGGCCGCCGCTGGGAGCAGCAGGGCGTGCTGCGCACGATGCTGCTCATGTGGCGGCTGCGCCTGGCGTATTTCCTGGGCGCGGCTCCGGATGACCTTGCGCGGCGCTACGCGAACAAGGCCTGAGCCTGCACTGGTCATTTTCGCGCGGGCGCCCGAGCCCGGCCGCGTGAAGACGCGTCTTGCGCCGTTGCTTGGCGACATGGGTGCAGCGCGGTTGCATGCCCGGCTCGTGGAGCGGACGCTACAGACGGCGCTTGCCGCGGGATTCGACGGCATTCACCTGTATTGCTCCCCCAGCACCAGGCATCCATTCTTCGGCAGGATGAAAAAACGCTTCGGCGTCCGCCTTCGGGAGCAGGGGCGCGGCAACCTCGGCGAGCGCATGTGCCGTGCGCTGCGGCGCGCGCTGCACCGGAGTACGTCCGCGATACTGGTCGGCAGCGATTGCCCCGCGCTCAGGCCCGCGGACCTGCGCGCCGCGGTGCGGGCCCTGCAAAGTGGGGCCGACGCGGTACTCTCGCCCGCGGAGGACGGCGGCTACGCCCTGATCGGCGTTCGCCGTGTTTCGCGTGAACTGTTCGTCGGCGTCGAATGGGGCAGCGCTCGGGTCCTCGCCCAGACGCGGCGCAGGCTCAGGCGCCTGCACTGGCAATGGACGGAGTTGCGCACCGTCTGGGATGTCGACCGCCCCGAAGACGTCGCGCGGCTGCGCCGCTCGAAGCTGCTCGGAAAACCCGCGCTCAGATCGCCCCGGATTTCCTGAGGAGATCGGCCACCCGTTCCGCCATGAACCGGTAGCCTTTCGCGTTCGGGTGTACCTGGTCGGCCTTCAGGCTGCTGTCTCTTAGGATTTTCCCCAGTACGTCGCCTTCATAGGGAATGCGGAATTCCTTCGCGATTTCGCCATAGAAGGCGGCCGGCGTCACGGCGAAGCCGGGCTCCGGCGTGCCGATCAGAAGCACCTCGATGCCGCGCGCCTTTGCCAGGCGAATCATCGCGCGGAGGTTTTCCGCGGCTTGTTCCTTCGGCAGGCGGCGCAGGAAGTCGTTGCCGCCGTGGCACAGCAGCAGCAGGCGAGGCTGATGCTCATCCAGAAGGGCAGCCAGGCGCGCGAGTCCCGCCGCGCTCACCTCGCCCGGCACGCCTTCGCGAACCACGCGCCGGCCCGTGACACGCGCGAGTTGCGCCGGGTAGCTTTCTTCCTCGCTCGCCCCGGTACCGTAAGTGAGGCTGTCGCCGAAGGCGAGCACCACGGCATCCGGCGCCAGGGGCTGCAGTTTCGGAGGCTGACCGCAGCCTGACAGGAGTAACGCGAGGACTGCGATCAGCGCCCCGATTCGGGGCGTCAGGGACCGGGTGTGCGGGCGCAGCATCACGGACCCCATGCTACACTCGCCACGAGGAGCAAGCTCTGCCCGACCGGCGCAATGCCCGGGCGATAAAATGAGAAGAGCTCGAGGAGACGACGCATGAAGATCAAGAGTCAGAAGGACTGGTGGGCCGGGTGGATGTTCATCGCCTTCGGCTTGTTTTTCATCCTGGTGTCGGCCGGCACGCCGGAATTCATCAACGGTATGTTCGGCACGAAGCTCATCGCCGGCTACCAGATGGGCAGCTCCGTGCGCATGGGGCCGGCGTACTTCCCGGTGGTGCTGGGCGGCATGCTCGCCGCCCTCGGCTTGATGGTGCTGATTGATTCCCTGGTCGAGGAAGGGCCGAAGGTGGCGAAGTTCCATTTCCGGCCGCTGATTTTCATCGCGGTATCCAGCCTTGCCTTCGCCTATCTGCTGAAGCCGCTCGGCCTGGCGCTTGCGTCCGTGGCGCTGGTGTTCATCTGCGCCTACGGCGGGCATGAGTTCAAGTGGAAAGAGGTCGCGATCATGTCGGTGGTGCTCGTGATCTTCTCGGTGGTGGTGTTCGTGAAGGGGCTGTCGCTGCCCTTCCCGGTCTGCCCCAGCTTCATCGACGTCTGTCCGATCCGCTAAGGAGCCGCCATGGAAGGCATTTTCGGCAATCTCGCGATCGGCTTCATCGAGGTCTTCAAGCTGCAGGCGGTCACCTTCGCCGGCATGACGATGACGCTGCCGTTCAACATCCTCATGTGCCTGATCGGCTGCCTGCTCGGTACGCTGATCGGCGTGCTGCCCGGCATCGGGCCGGTGGCGACCATCGCCATGCTCCTGCCGGTGACGTTCAACCTGTCGCCGATCGCGGCGCTCATTATGCTCGCCGGCATCTACTACGGCGCGCAGTACGGCGGATCTACCACCGCGATCCTGGTCAACCTGCCGGGCGAGTCCTCGTCCGTGGTTACCTGCCTCGACGGCTACCAGATGGCGCGGCAGGGCCGCGCCGGCCCGGCGCTGGCGACAGCGGCGATCGGCTCGTTCTTCGCCGGCACCGTCGCGACGCTGGTGGTGGCGATGTTCGCGCCGCCGCTCGCCGAGGTGGCGCTGAAATTCGGTCCCGCGGAGTACTTCTCGCTGATGGTGCTGGGTCTGGTCGCGGCAGTAGTGCTTGCGTCCGGTTCGCTCATCAAGGCGATCGCCATGGTGATTCTGGGCCTGCTGCTCGGCCTGGTGGGGACCGACGTCAATTCGGGCGTGCTGCGCTTCGCCTTCGGCATCTCGGAGCTCGCCGACGGCATCGGCTTCGTCACGGTCGCGATGGGCATGTTCGGCATCTGCGAAATCATCGCCAACCTCGAGCAGAAGGAGCACCGCGAGGTGTTCACGAGCAAGGTCGGCAGCTTGATGCCGACCAAGCAGGATTTCAAGCGCATGATCGCCCCGATTCTGCGCGGCACCGTGCTCGGCTCTTGCCTCGGCATCCTCCCCGGCGGCGGCGCGCTGCTCGCGTCTTTCGGCGCCTACACGCTCGAGAAAAAGGTTTCGAAGTATTCGCACGAGTTCGGCAAGGGCGCGATCGAAGGCGTGGCCGCCCCCGAAGCCGCGAACAACGCCGGTGCGCAGACGTCCTTCATCCCACTGCTGACGCTCGGCATTCCGTCCAACGCGGTGATGGCGCTGATGATCGGTGCCATGATGATCCAGGGCATCGCGCCCGGGCCGCAGGTGATGACCGAGAGGCCGCAACTGTTCTGGGGAATGATCGCCTCGATGTGGGTCGGCAACCTGATGCTGGTGATCCTAAACCTGCCGCTGATCGGCATGTGGATCAAGCTGCTGACCGTGCCTTACCGGTACCTCTATCCCTCGATCCTGCTGTTCATGGCGATCGGCGTGTTCAGCATCTCCAACCAGCCTTTCGACTGCTTCCTGATGGCCTGTTTCGGCCTGCTCGGCTACGTCTGCGTCAAGCTCGGCTGCGAGCCGGCGCCGCTGATCCTCGGTTTCATCCTCGGGCCGCTGATGGAGGAGAACCTGCGGCGCGCCATGTTGCTCTCGCGCGGCGATCCATGGGTGTTCATCAGTCCCTCGAAGCCGATCAGCATGGGCTTCCTTATCGCTTCGATCTTGCTGCTTGTGATCATCGCGCTGCCCGCGCTGCGCAAGAAGCGCGTCGAAGTATTCGTCGAGGATAACAAGTAGGCGCGACGCCTTTGAAGCGCTTGCTGGTCCTGATCCTTGCCGCGCTCGGCGCGCTCGACGCGTCGGCGCAGTCGTGGCCAGCCCGGCCGCTGCGGCTGGTCGCACCGTATGCCGCGGGCGGGCCGATCGACATCTCCGCGCGCCTGCTGGCCGCCAAGCTGCAGGATTCCCTCGGGCAGCCCGTGGTGGTGGAAAACCGGCCCGGCGCCGGCGGCAACATCGGCGTGGAGCTGATCGCGAAGGGCCCTGCCGACGGCTACAACCTCGTGATGAGCGCGATCGCCACCCTGGCGATAAACCCCTCGCTGTACCCGAGCCTGCCTTACGATCCCCTCAAGGACCTGAGGCACGTCACGTTGCTGGTGCAGGTACCCAATGTCCTCGTCGTCAACAACGAGCTGCCGGCGAGGAACGTGAAAGAACTCATCGCGCTGGCGAAACTACGGCCCGGCAAGCTGGACTTCGGCTCCGGCTCCAGCGGCTCCACCGGCCACCTTGCGGGCGAGATGTTCAAGATGATGACCGGCACCTACATGGTGCACATCCCCTACAAGGGTTCCGCGCCCGCGCTGGCGGACATGATGGGCGGACGCATCCACCTGATGTTCGACAATCTCGCCAGCGCCTTGCCAAGCATCCGGTCGGAGAAGGTGCGCGCCATGGCGACCACGACGCT
>JANNXB010000396.1:0-4172 GCA_031409355.1 Betaproteobacteria bacterium
CCATCGCCGCGCAGGTGGGCTGGGGGCGCACCGTCGGCGTGGTGGCCTCGATCATCTCGGTGGACATGTTCGAGGCGGGCCGCATCCGCAGGACGGTCGCCAAGGGCGGCGACAAGCACACGGTGTTCCGCGTCGGCGAACCGCACGGTCGCGTCACGCGCCGCGCGGAAGAACTCGCCGAATGGTTCCGCGGCATCGACAGCGCGAAGGTCACCACCAACCTGTGGGGCGAGCGCTGGTCGAAGCTGGTCGCCAACGGCATGGGCAACGGCGTCAGCGCGGCGACCGGCCTGAGCTCGAGCGACTGCGCGCGCAACGACACTATTCGCCGCTTCCAGATCCAGCTCGCCGGCGAAGCCATCCGCGTCGGCCAGGCGCTCGGCTACCCGCTGGAGAAGATCCGCGGCCTCGATCCCGAGCGCATCGCGCGGGCGAACGAGGGCGACGCCGCGGCGCTCGCCGAAACCGAGGCCGCGCTCATGCCGAAGCCGGGCGCCAATCCGCGCGCCGACATCCAGCGTCCTTCGATGGCGCAGGACATCATGAAGGGCCGGCGCACCGAGATCGACGCCATGAACGGCTTTATTGCGGCGAAAGGCGCCGCGCTGGGCGTGCCGGCGCCCAGCCACGTGAAGCTGGCGCAAATCGTGACGCGCGTCGAGCGCGGGGAAGTGAAGCCTTCGCCCTCGCTACTGGGAGGATAAAGCGAGGATTGGTTCGTTGGCGAACGGAAAAGTCTCGCCCGAAGGCCTAGAGTCTCAGCGATGATGAACTGTCCAGAAAACCCAGAGGAAACCTGGCCGGCGTCGCCAGCAATCGCACCGGGCCGCCTCGTGCTCACCTGGGGCGCGCGCGAAATGGAAGTGACCGAAAAGCGCGCGTCGCTGACCGTGGGGCGCGAGGAAACCAATGGCATCGTCATCACCAGCGGCAAGGTCTCGCGGGTTCATGCCCGGATCGAATACCGCAACGGCCACTTCTCCCTGATCGACCAGAGCAGCAACGGCACTTATATCGCCGACTCCGGCGGCACGCGCTACAAAGTGAGCAGGGAGACGCACGTGCTGATGGGCAATGGACTCATCAGCTTCGGCATCGATCCGGCCTCCGGGCAGGCGCAGGGTGTCAGGTACTGCGTCGCGCCCTAGAACTTCGGCACCCGGATCCGGCTCACCATGAGCGAGCCGGAGAGCGCGAACAACGCCACCAGCGGGTGCAGGACGAGGCCGGCGATCTCCACCTTGCCGAACCAGAGCGACTCGCCCAGCGCGCCCAGCAGCGCCGCCGCGAAGAGCAGCGCCACCAGCGCGAGCGAGGTCGGGATCGGCGTGCCCTCGAAGTACTTGACCTTGTCGCCGCCCTCGGAGAGCGCCTCGGCGGTGACGTTAAAGCGCGCCAGCCGCGAGACGCCGCAGGCGACGAAGAACGCCAGCACGATGCGGTCGTAGAAGCCCTGCATGCCACAGCCGTAGGCAATGATGGCCGGCGCCACGCCGAACGAGATGATGTCAGCGAGGGAATCGAGTTCGCGCCCCAGCGCCGAGCTCTTCTGCCGCCAGCGCGCGACGCGGCCGTCCAGCACGTCGAAGACCATCGCGGCGAAGACCAGCTCGCAGGCATAGTAGACATGCCGCACCTCGGCCGTTTCGAGGTAGGTCATCACGGAAAACAGCGCGGCCATGCCGCACACTGCGTTGGCGAGCGTAAGCCAGTCGGCGAGGTGGAACTCGCGGATCATGGAAAAAGGCTTGCGGGGCGTCCCGGTGCTCACTCGACTTTCGCGCCTGAGGCCCGGATCACCGGCGCCCAGCGCTCGGTGTCTTCCTTTATGTAGGCGGCGAACTGCCGCGGCGTCATGGCGATCGCCTTGGAGCCGCCCGTGGCGTACTTGTCCTGCATCTCGCTAGTGGCCATGGCGCGCTGGACCGCGGCCGAGAGTTTCTCGACGATCGAGGGCGGCGTGGCGGCCGGAAACGCCACGCCGTGCCAGGACATGGCCTGGAAGCCGGGCACGGTCTCGGCGATGGCGGGAATCTCGGGCGAGGTGAACCAGCGCTCGGCGGAGGTCACGGCGATGGCGCGCACCTTGCCACTCTTTGCATGCGGCAGCACAGTGGGCATGTTGCCGAAGTTCATCGCCACCTGGCCCCCCATGACGTCGTTGAGCGCTGGCCCGCCACCCTTGTAAGGTACGTGGAACATGTCGGTGCCGGTCATGACCTTGAACATCTCGCCCGAGAGGTGCAGCGAGGTGCCCTGCCCGGAGGAGGCGAACCCGTGTTTTCCTGGTTCCTTCTTCAATAAATTGATCAGGTCCTGAACCGTTCGCACGGGCAGGCTGTTATTGACGATGAGCAGGTTCGGGAAGGTGCCGGTCATGGAGACGGGCGCGAAATCCTTGATGTGGTCGAAGGGCATCTTCGCGTAGAGCGTCGGGTTGATCGCGTGCGAGGCGACCGTGATCCAGCCCAGGGTGTAGCCGTCCGGCGCGCTGCGCGCGAGCTCCGCCACGCCGATGTTGCTGCCCGCGCCCGGCTTGTGGTCGATGACGAACTGCTGGCCGAAATGGCGGCTGAGCCAGTCGCACAGCAGGCGCCCCTGGAAATCGGTGCTGCCGCCCGGGGTGAACGGGATAATGAGGCGGACCGTCTTCGCCGGCCAGCTCGCCGCCGGGTCCTGCGCCCGCGCCAGCCGCCCCAGGCCGAGCCCTGCCGCCAGTCCGGCGCCAATCTTCAGTGCGGTTCTGCGTTCCATGGCTTGCCTGCCTCCTCAGCTAAAAAGTCCAAGCTTTTGATTTGATTGACCGAACGCTAGAATACCTGTATAAAGGCGCTGCAGGATTCTCAAGCAGTGAATAGGCTGGTCAGGTCGCAAGCGTCGGATGTTTGCAGGTTGGAATTCCGGCAGGTTGGAATTCCGTTACGTGCGCTGGTGCTCATCAGGTCCCATCTCTTCCTTGATTTTCCGCAGGGCATACACAAAACCGCCCTTACTACGCAGTCCAATAATCTCAAGGAAATAGACCAATGAGTACAGGTACCGTTAAGTGGTTCAACGACGCCAAGGGTTTCGGCTTCATCACCCCGGACGACGGCGGCAAAGACCTTTTCGTGCATTTCTCGGCGATCCAGGGCGGCGGCTTCAAGTCGCTCAAAGAGAACGACAAGGTGAGCTTCGACATCGGCCAGGGCGCAAAAGGCCCGAACGCCACGAACGTCAAGCCGGCCTAGCAAGCCCGATCAGTTGAACAAGGGCCCGGGCAACCGGGCTCTTTTCATTTGGAGCCCCTATGAGCATCCCAATCCTCGAGCGCAAGCGCTACATGGTCGGCAAGTACGAGATCATCGCCAAGCCATTTCCCTATTCGGCGCACATGTTCCGCTACACCGTGTTCGTGGACGGGCGGCGCATCGGCGCGATGGCCAGCGTGCCCTCGGAGTCGGATTGCCTGTTCATGGAAAAGCCGCCGATCGTGCCGCCGCTGGTGCCCTACCAGGCGGTGTACCGTCCCGGCCGCCCCAAGAAAGGCGCGCCGCCGCGAGTCGCGGTCGACGCCCCCACCCCGCCGCGCGAGGAACTGCCGCACGGCATGGCCTTCCCGCAAGCCTCCGACGAAGGCTGAGAAAAATCGGGGTCAGAGCCCGATTAGTCAGAACTTAATCGGGCTCTGACCCCGATTTTGCCATATGAGAATCCGGCCCCCGATCGCGGCGATTGCGCTCGCAGCCCTGCTCGCGGGCTGCGGCAGCGTGAACCTCTGGCCCTTCGGCTCGAGCCCGGGTTCAACCGAACTTAGCCGCAAGCCGGCCGATGCCACCGAGTACCAGTGCTCGGGCGGCAAGGTGTTTTATGTGCGCGCCCTTGACGCGGGCGCCGTCTGGCTGATCGCCCCGGACCGCCAGATCCGGCTGGAACGGCTTGCCGGCTCCGCGGAACAGGTCTATGCCGCGGGCAAAGTACGGCTGGAGATTGCGGCGCCGAATGCCACGCTGCTCGATCCGCCGGCGCAGTTCCTCGGCTGCAAGCGCGCCGACGCGAAGCCCTAGCCCGCCAAGCATGTCCAATCCACTCACGCAGCTGGGCAGCGCCGTGGGCGCGCTGCTGAAAGAACGCAAGCACACCATTGCCGTCTCGGAGTCCTCGGCGGGCGGCCTGATCAATGCAGCCCTGGT
>JANNXB010000397.1:0-3381 GCA_031409355.1 Betaproteobacteria bacterium
GGCAACTACGGCACGCTGATCGCGCCGCGTCCGGCCGGGCTGCCGCCGCATCCCGCGCTCAAGGGCAAATGGGTTCTGGTGCAGTTCGATGCGGGCGCCTGCGCCACCGCCTGTGAGCGCAAGCTTTTTTTCATGCGGCAAGTGCGTCGCGCGCAGGGAAGGGAGATGGGCCGCATCGCGCGCCTGTGGGCGGTCACTGACTCGGCGCGGCCGGCGCCGGCTCTCGTTGCCGCGCTCGAGGACACCGTCATCGTGGAGCAGGGCGCCGCGCTCGCGGCCGCGTTCCCCGCCGAGGCCGGCGCGGCGCGCCATATCTACCTCGTGGATCCGATGGGCAACCTGATGATGCGTTTTCCGGAGGACCCGGATCCGGCGCGCGTCATCAAGGACCTGAAGCACCTGCTCAAGTTTTCCGGCTTTGGCTGACATGCTAAAATTTTCTGCCGTGCCTTCCAATTCCCTGGCGGGTTCCCCGTCCCGCATTTCGTCCTTCATTGCGCTGACCAAGCCGCGCGTGGTGTCGTTGATCGTCTTCACCGCGGTGATCGGCATGCTGCTCGCCACGCCGGGAATGGTCCCGCTGCAACTCCTGTTGGCAGGGACGATCGGCATCGGCCTGGTCGCGGGCGCGGCGGCGGCGATGAACTGCCTGGTGGAACAGAAGATCGACGCGCGCATGCAGCGCACGAGCTGGCGGCCCCTGCCGCGCGGCGAGTTGACCGCGCTGCAGACCGTGGTGTTTGCCGGCGCGGTGGGCGGATTCGGGCTGTGGCTCCTGCTGCATTTCGTCAACGCACTCACGATGTGGCTGACACTTGCCACGTTCGTGGGCTATGCAGTCGTATACACGATGATCCTGAAGCCCCTCACGCCGCAGAACATCGTGATCGGCGGCGCCTCCGGCGCGATGCCGCCGGTGCTGGGCTGGGCCGCGGTCACCGGCGACGTGACCACGGAAGCCATGCTTCTGTTCCTGATCATTTTCGCGTGGACGCCGCCGCACTTCTGGTCCCTGGCGCTGTACCGCACCGAGGACTACGCCAGGGCCGGCGTGCCGATGCTGCCGGTGACGCACGGCAAGGACTACACGCGGCTGCAAGTCCTGCTCTACACGCTGATCCTGTTCGGCGTCTCGCTGCTGCCGTACGCCGTACGCATGAGCGGAACCCTTTATCTTGCCGCGGCGGTCGCGCTCGGCCTCGTCTACATCGGGTATGCGGTGCGCATCTACCTTGCGTACAGCGACAGTCTAGCGCGCAGCTGCTTTCGCTACTCCATCGTGTACCTGTCGGCGCTGTTCGCGGCGCTGCTCGCCGATCATTACCTCCCGTAAGCTGCTCGCGCTTGCCGCGATCGCCCTGCTCGCGGCGTGCGGCGCGGATGCGCCGAAGTTCAAGAGCACCGACATCACCGGCGCGGACTTCGGCAAGGAGCTCGCGCTCACCGGCCACGACGGCAAGCCGCGCACGCTGGCCGATTTCCGTGGCAAGGCGGTGGTCCTCTTTTTCGGCTTCACCCATTGCCCGGACATCTGCCCCACGACACTGGTGGACGCGGCCGCGGTCATGAAGGCGCTCGGCAAGGACGCGGACCGCGTGCAGGTCCTCATGGTCACCGTGGATCCAGAGCGGGACACGCCCGCGGTGCTCTCCAAGTACGTTCCCGCCTTCGACCCGCGCTTCCTCGGCCTGTACGGCGACGCCGCCGCGACGCAGCGCGCGGCGAAGGAGTTCAAGATTTTCTACGAGAAGCGGCCCGGCAGCGCGCCGGGCGCCTATAGCGTCGATCACAGCGGACAGAGTTATGTGCTGGACACGCAGGGCCGCCTGCGGCTCTTCGTGCGCCACGACAGGATCGCGCAGGACCTCGCCGCCGACCTGCGCGCGCTGCTAAACAACGGTTGAGCGGGTGTCTAGCCGGCCGCCGGCAGCAGCCGCGGCGCGCCCTGCGACTGCAGCACGCTCTTCATTTTCGCCATCGCCTTGGTCTCGATCTGGCGAATCCGCTCCGCCGAGACCTTGAACTCGGCCGCCAGGTCGTGCAGCGTCGCGCCGTCTTTTTCCTTCAGCCAGCGCGCCTCGACGATGCGTCGGCTGCGCGCATCCAGCGCCGCCAGCGCGCGCCGCAGACCTTCGGCATCGACATTGCCGTCCTGCTCGGCTTCCAGGACGCGCGAAGGCTCCGCCTCCGGGTCGGCCGCGAGGTAGTGCGCCGGCGCATAAGCGGCCGTCTCGTCGTCGTTGTCGTCGGCTTCGAAGGCAACGTCGCGTCCGGCAAGCCGGGTCTCCATCTCGACCACTTCCTCGGGCTTGACTTTCAGCGTCGCGGCAACGTGCTTTATTTCGTCCGCCGTGAGCGGCGCGAGCCCGCGCTTCATCGAGCGCAGGTTGAAGAACAGCTTGCGCTGTGCCTTGGTGGTGGCGACCTTCACCAGCCGCCAGTTGCGCAGGATGTACTCGTGCATTTCGGCCTTGATCCAGTGGATCGCGAACGAGACGAGCCGCACGCCGCGGCCGGGCTCGAAGCGCTTCACCGCCTTCATGAGCCCGATGTTGCCTTCCTGGATCAGGTCGGCATGCGGCAGGCCGTAGCCCAGATAACCGCGCCCGACCGACACCACGAGGCGCAGGTGTGACATCACCAGCTTGCCCGCCGCCTCGAGGTCGTTGCTCTCGCGCAGTCGCGTCGCGAGTGCACGCTCTTCTTCCGCGCTGAGCAGCGGAATCCGGTTGACCGCCTGGATGTAGGTATCGATGCTGCCGGCGGAAATCGGGGCCGGGAACGTCATCGGCAAAGTCATCGCCGTTTGCATGGCTTGCCTCCTTGGTTGGGATAATCCTAGCACTCCAGGTGTTTGAGTGCTAATCCAGTGCAGGGTTCCCTGCAGAACATTCCATCAAGAGTGGCTATCTGGGCTCTATTTCAAGTAAGTATTTGCTCACTGAAAGAAATGCGCCCAGCCACCCCAGCATGGAAGAGAAGAGTACGACCGCGAGTGCGTCGCCCGGGGCGAGGAACCCCAGCCGGAAGGACGAGCCGTAGCTCGACGCAAGCTCCGAAACGCCGATGTTCAGGGCGGCGAGGCTTCCACCCAGAATCGCGAGCGCCACGAAACCACCCGCCAGGCCCTGCAGCGCGCCCAGATAGAAGAAGGGCCGGCGGATGAAGGCATCGGTGGCGCCGATCAGCTTGGAAATCTCGATTTCGGCCCGCTGGGTGAGGATCTGCAGGCGGATCGTATTGAAGGTGATGGCCACCAGGCCGAAGGCGAGCAGCGCCGCGAGCAGGGCGATGGCGAGCCGCGCGGTGCCGGCGAGCGCGCCCAGGCGCCGCGCCCAGGCGGAATCCACCTGCACATGCGCTATGCCCGGCAGCGCGCGC